>CAZEGY010000299.1:0-4435 GCA_964511815.1 uncultured Rhodovulum sp. | reverse complement strand
ACGCCTGCCACAGCCAGATGATCCGCAGCCTCGCCGACGAGATCGACCGCTTCGGGCCCTACTCGCTCGCCTCCGAGAGCGCCTACGACCACCCGATGCTCTGGGGCTCGAAGCGCACCGGCCCCGACCTCGCGCGGGTCGGCGGCAAGTATTCCGACTTCTGGCACGTCGCGCACCTGATCGACCCGCGCCGCGTCGTGCCGGTGTCGATCATGCCGTCCTATCCCTGGCTGATGCGCCCGCTCGACACCGGGCCGCTGCCTGCGCAGATCGCCACGCTCGCCCGCCTCGGCGTGCCCTACGACGCGGCGATGATCGCGGCGGCGGCGCCCGATGCGCTGGCCCAGAGCCGGCCCGACTCCGAGGGCGCCGCCGGGGTGTCCGAGCGCTATGGCGCCGAGGTCGCGGTGCGCGCCTTCGACGGCGATCCGTCGCGGCTCACCGAGATGGACGCGGTCGTCGCCTACCTCCAGTCGCTCGGCACGCTGACCGACGCCGCCCACCGCCTCGCCGAGGGAGCGCAGCCATGAGCCACGACCTGCTCGTCACCCTCGCCAAGACCCTCGGCCCGATCTGGATGATGGGCTTTTTCGTCGTGGTCGTCCTGCGCGCCTACAGCCCGCGCCGGCGCGCCGGCTACGAGCGTGCCGGCCGCTCGGTCCTCGACGACGACGGTCCGCGGGGCCGGCGATGAGCGAGGACCATCCCCGCGAGGTCGACCCGGTCACCGGCTACGACACCACCGGCCACGACTGGAACGGCATCCGCGAGCTCAACACCCCGTTCCCGCGGATCGTGATCTGGGCGCTGGTGCTGACCTTCGCCTACTCGGTCGTCGCCTGGGTGCTCCTGCCGGCGTGGCCGATCGGGCGCGACTACACCCGCGGACTGCTCGGCCTCGACCAGCAGGCGATCGCCACCGAAGGTTTCCGCGACCTGAGCGCGGCGCGGCAGGACTGGCTCGCCCCCTTCGCCGCGGGCGACTTCGCCGCGCTCGAGGCCGACCCGGCGCTGCTCGGCGCGGCGATGCCGGCCGCGGCGCGGCTCTTCGCCGACAACTGCGCCGCCTGCCACGGCACCGACGGCGGCGGCGGTCCGGGCTTTCCGGTCCTGCGCGACGACACCTGGCTGTGGGGCGGCGATCCCGAGACCGTCGCCGAGACGATCCGCGTCGGGATCAACGGCGCCGATCCCGACACGCGCGTCGCCGAGATGCCGGCCTTCGACTGGCTCTCCCGCGACGAGCGGCTCGCCCTCGCCGACTGGGTGGCCGGGCTGCCCGGAGGCACCGCGGCGGACGACGCCCCGGCGGCGGAGCTCTTCGCCGAGAACTGCTCGGCCTGCCACGGCGAGCGTGGCGAAGGCGGGCTGATGGTCGGCGCGCCGGCGCTCGACGACGCCTCGGTCATCTACGGGCAGGACGCGGCGACCGTGGCCGCGACGCTGCTGCACGGACGGCGGGGGGTGATGCCGAGCTGGTCGGGGCGGCTCTCCCCGGCCGAGATCGACCTGCTCGCGGTCTACGTCTCCCGGCTCGGGGCGCCACGATGACGCCGTCGCGGCAGCGGGCGCTGGCGGTGGCGGCGGCCGTGGCGCTCGTCGCGGCGTTCGTCGCCGCCAACGCGCATCTCGTCACCGTCGCCTTCCGCTCGCAGCCCGCCTGCACCGCCGTCGCGGCCGGGCCGGCGCCGGCCCGGCACGTCTGTTGAGGGAGAGCCCGATGCTCGAGCCGCTTCCCGCCCTGCGCCCCCCCGACCGCCCCCGTCCGGCCTACGCCCGCGGCCTGCCGGCGCGCGCGGCCCTCGGCTGGCTCGCCGCCGGCTGGGCCGACCTGCGCGCCCAGCCCTGGCCGAGCGTCGCCTACGGCGCCTTCCTCGTCGTGCTGTCGTGGGGGGTGCTCGCGGCGCTCGCCGCGTGCGGCCTGCTCTATCTCGCACTGCCCGCGGTCGCGGGCTTCCTGATCGTCGGGCCGTTCCTCGCGCTCGGGCTCTACGAGAAGAGCCGCCGCCGGGCGCGGGGCGAGGCGACCTCGCTCGCGCGGATGCTCGCGGTCCGCCCGGCCTCGGGGGCGCAACTCGCCTACGCCGGCCTGCTCCTCGGCCTGCTCGTGCTCTTCTGGCTCCGCGCGGCCGACCTGCTCTACGCGCTCTTCTTCGGGCTCCGGCCCTTCCCCGGCGCCGACGACGCCTTCGTCAACCTCCTCACCACCCCGCGCGGCTGGGCTCTCGTCCTCGTCGGCGGGGCGGTCGGCGGCCTCTTCGCCGGCTTCGCCTTCGCGCTCGGCCTGTTCTCGGTGCCGATGCTGATGGCCGAGCGCCGCGACGCGCTGACCGCGCTCGGGCTCAGCTTCTCGATGACCACCCACAATCTCCGCGCCTGCCTCGGCTGGGGCGCGATCGTCGCCGCCGGGCTCGCCGTCTCGACGCTGACCGGGCTCGTCGGCCTCGCGGTCGTCTTCCCGCTGCTCGGGCACGGCACCTGGCACGCCTATCGCGCGATCCACGGGGGCCCGTCGTGAGCTTCCTCGTGCTGATCCCGGTCTCGGTCGGAATGGGCCTCGTCGGCCTCGGCGCCTTCCTCTGGGCGCTGCGTCACGGCCAGTTCGAGGATCCCGAGGGCAACGCCTGGCGCGCCGTACTGCCGCAAGACCCACCCATCGAGAAAGGAAGGTCACATGTCGGACTGGTTACCGAGCCTCGAGACGAACACCCCGGCCGAGGGCTATGACCTCGCGGTGAAGCTGGCGCGCTTCGCGGTCAAGCTCACCCAGCCCGACGCCGCGGTCCGCGACCGCCTGCGCCCCGACTACGCCGAGGACGGCGCGGCGCTGATCGCCGTCAGCCAGGTGATCGCGACGCACTTCGCCACCGTCGCGGCGGCGAACGACTACTGGCGCGGCACGCCATGACGCGGATCGAGCGCACCGCCGACGGCTTCGTCGTCGCCGCCGAGGTGGTCGCGGAGGCCTTCCACCTGCCACCCGCCGAGATCCGGGAACGGATGCGCGACGGCCGCATCACCTCGCGCTGCGAGACCGGCGTCGACGAGGACGCCGGGCGCTGGCGGCTGACCTTCTACCACGGCGACCGTGCCTGCCGGATTACCGTCGACGCCGCCGACACGATCGTCGGCGTCGCGACGTTCCCGGCGCCACCCCGCGCCGGGAAGGGCGGCGCCGAATGACCGCCGAATGACCGCCGAATGACCGTCGACGGCGCGCGCGAAGCCCCGTTGCCCGGCGCGCCCGCCCCGGGGCATTCTCGCCGGACACATCCCGAGCCGACGGAGCCCGCGGCGATGCAGACCTTCTCGATCCTCGAGGTCCGGACCGGACGCGTCGCGCCGCTCGGGCCGAAGGGCGTGCCGAGCGGCATCGACAAGCGGCCGCTGGCCGGGGCGGTCATGGCAGGGGCCGAGGGGCTCGCCGGCGACGAGCACGGCGATCCCCGCCACCACGGCGGGCCGGACAAGGCGATCCATGCCTATGCGGCCAGCCACTATCCGCTCTGGCGTGCCGAGTTGCCGGAACGGGCGGAGCGCTTCCGGCCCGGCGGCTTCGGCGAGAACCTGGTGGTCGACGGCGTCGACGAGGCCGGGATCTGCCTCGGCGACCGCTTCCGGATCGGGACGGCGCTCGTCGAGGTCAGCCAGGGCCGCCAGCCGTGCTGGCGGCTGAACCTGCGCTTCGACCGCCCCGACATGGCGCGGCTGGTGCAGCAGACCGGCCGGTCGGGCTGGTATTTCCGCGTGCTCGAGCCCGGCGCCGTCCGGGCGGGCGACACCGCCGCCCTCGCCGCCCGGCCCAACCCCGGCTGGACGCTCGCGCGCGTTACCCGTCTGCTCTACCACGACCGGACGAACCGGGACGACCTCGCCGCCTTCGCGGCGCTGCCCGGGCTCCCGGAGAGCTGGCGCGGGCTGGCGGAGCGGCGGCTGGCGAGCGGACGCACCGAGGACTGGTCGCGGCGCATCGACACCCCGGACTGAGGCCCGGGGCGCGCTCGACTTCGACGTGGGGGCGAGGCGCAGCGGCGTCGACTCGCCGCAATCCCGCCGGGCTCCGGTCAGGCGGCGACCGCGGCGACCTCGGCGCGCAGGCGGCGGGCGCCGGCGACCATGGCCCGGATCGAGGCCGCGACCTCGGGCCAGCCGCGGGTCTTGAGGCCGCAGTCGGGGTTGACCCACAGCCGTTCGGCCGGGATCACCGCCAGCGCCTTCCCGAGCAGCCCGACGATCTCGTCCTCGGACGGCACCCGCGGGCTGTGGATGTCCCAGACGCCGGGGCCGATCTCGTTCGGATAGGCGAAGTCGCCGAAGGCGGCGAGGAGCTCCATGTCCGAGCGCGAGGTCTCGATCGAGATCACGTCGGCGTCCATCGCCGCGATCGCCGGCATGATGTCGTTGAACTCGGAATAGCACATGTGGGTGTGGATCT
>CAZEGY010000298.1:0-4446 GCA_964511815.1 uncultured Rhodovulum sp. | reverse complement strand
TCCTCGGGCGTCAGGGCGACCGCCAGCGCCTCGAGGCTGTCGTCGAGCTCGACCAGCCGCCGCGGGCCGATGAGCGGCAGCACCGGGAAGGGCTGGGCCATCGTCCAGGCGAGGGCGACGTGGATCGGCTTCTTCCCGAGCCGTTCGGCCAGGGCAACCGCCCGGTCGCGCCGGGCGAAGTTCTCCTCCGAGTACCAGCAGCGCACCAGTTCGGCATTGCCCCGCTTCTCCCGCCCGGCGGCGTCGGTGAAGAACCCCCGCCCCTGGCTCGACCACGCGAAGTTCGTCAGCTGCCGCTCCGCCGCCCACGCCTTCCAGCCCTCGTCCGAGGCGTGGACGCACCCCGCCCACACCGGGTCGACCATCTCCGCGAGCGAGAAGTTGTTGGAAAAGGCCGCCATCTCGACCCTGCCCGCCGCGCGCGCGTACCCGATCGCCGCGTCGAGCCGGGCCATCGTCCAGTTCGAGCCCCCGACCGGGCCGCGGATGCGCCCGGCCGCGACCTCGGCGTCGAGCGCGTCGACGAACTCGCCGACGGGCACGTCGGGGTTGTCGCGGTGCATGAAGTAGACGTCGACGTGGTCGGTCCCGAGCCGGTCCAGCGTCTCGGCGAGCTGCCGGCCGATCACGTCGGGATAGGCGAGCGGCGCATGGGCGCCCTTGCCGATCACCACCGCCGCCTCGCGCGTCCCGCGGCTCCTCAGCCACGCGCCGAGGACGCGCTCGCACCGGCCGCCGGCGTACTGCCAGGCGGTGTCGAAGACGTTGCCACCCTTCTCCCAGAAGGCGTCGAGCAGGATCGAGGCGCTGGCGAACCCGGGGAAGTCCTCGAACCCGAGCGCCACGACCGACGCCGGTTTCGCCAGCCCGCGCACCGGCTTGCGCGGTATCGTCGACCCGAGATCCGAAAGCGGCCGCCCGGCGATCGTCAGCGGCCGCGCCTCGGGCTTCTCGATCCCGTAGGCGAGGCCTGCGTCCGCACGCCACGCGTCGAGCACGCGCAGGTTGCCGAGGGTGTCGTCCCAGGTCATCCCCGGCGCCGCGAACTCCTGGCGCCCGGCGCCGATCGCCGCGCCGGCGGCGTCGGCCTCGAAGGCGTAGAGCCAGCCCGGCTCCGCCACCGTGACCGTCCGCCGCGTCCCGTCCGCCGCGACGACGACGATCTCGCCGGTGCCGCCCTCGCGGCCCGCGGCGAACCAGAAGTCCGCGACCTCGATCCGGCCCGCCGTGCCGAGCACCCGGAGCACGTTCTCCTGCTGCAACGACACCGCGCACGCGACCTCGGCGACGATCCCGCCCGGGAACGCGAGCAGCGCCGCCGCCCACTCGTCGACGCCGCTCTCGCCGAGGCGCGCCATGCCGGCGACCTTGGAGGGCTCGGCGAAGGGTCGGCCCGCCGCCGCCCCGGCGATCAGCCGCGCCATCGACACCGGGTAGCCGCCGACGTCGAGGATGCCGCCGCCCGCGAGGTCGTTCGCATAGAGCCGGTGCGCCGGATCGAACCGCGGCATGGCGAAGCCGAAGCTCGACTGGATCATCCGCACCTCGCCGATCGCACCCTCGCGGATCAGATCGACGAGCCGCGCGGTCTGCGGGTGCAGCCGGTACATGTAGCCCTCGCCGACGAACGTCCCCGCCCGCCGATGGGCGTGGATGACGGCGTCCGCCTCGTGGGCGCTGAGGCCCATCGGCTTCTCGACGAGGGCGTGCTTGCCCGCCTCGGCGGCGCGGATCGCCCAGGTCGCATGGCTCGGATGCGGGGTCGCGATGTAGACCGCGTCGACCTCCGGGTCGGCGAGGAGCGCCTCGTAGCCCGCGACGACGCGCGCGCCGGGGAAGCCCTCGGCGAGGCCCGCCCGTCCGGGGTCGCGCGTCCCGACCGCGACGACGACGCCGGTCCGCGACTGCGCGACCCCGGCGGCGAAGGTGCGGGCGATGGTGCCGGGGCCGACGATGCCCCAGCGGATCTTGGTTGCGTCGGTCATCGCGCGGTCGGAGCTCCTCGGTCGGGGGGGTGTCTTGCGGGATCGGACGGGCGGGTGTCTAGGCCGGATCGTCCGGTCCGTCGAGCGTCTGGAGATCGGCCGGATCGGCCCCGGCGATCGTGCGGACCACCGCCTCGGCGAGCCCGGCGCCGGCGCGGCGGAAGTCCTCGTCGATCGCCTCGACCTCGCGCCGGAACTTGCTCATCATGTCGAAGGATTCCTTCACGACCACGTCGAAGTCGCGGCCGATGGCGAAGCCCGCGTCCTCCGCCGCGGTGATCGTCGCGATCCCCGCCGCCGCGCTCGCGCAGACGAACCCGTCGGGCCGGTGCCGCGTCGCCATCAGCCGCGCCACCTCGACGCCGATCGCCGCGTAGCCGCTGTCGGTGGTGACCCCGTGGACCGGCACCTCGAGCAGGTCGTGGGCCTCGATGCCGCGCTGGAAGCCGCCGGTCATGTGGTGGGAGTAGGTGAGGTGCGGCGGCGGCGGCACCAGCGCCAGCCGCCGCCGCCCCCGCGCCACCAGCCGCTCGACGCCGAGCTCGCCGTAGCGTTCGTTGTCGAAGTCGAAGAACGGATGCACGATGCCCATCTCGGTCCGCCCGTGGGTCGCGAACGGAAATCCGCGCTCGTGCAGGTAGCGCACCCGCGCGTCCTGCGGCTCGATCCGCGAGAAGATCACCCCGTCGGCCGAGCCGGTCTCGACGATGTAGCGCACCGGGTCGAGCGGGTCGCGCCGGACGTCGTAGGGCGTGACGATCAGGTGGTAGGGCGAGTCCGAGAGGAACTCCGAGATGCCGTAGACGAGGTGCGAGGACATGCCGAGCACCTCGTTCTCGACCGACAGGATCAGGCTGATGACGTTGGTCCGCCCGGTGCGCAGGCGCACCCCGGCGCGGTTCGGGCGATAGCCGATCTGCTTGGCGACGAGGCGCACCCGCTCCTTCGTCGCCTGGCCGATGTCGGGGGCGTCGTTCAGGGCGCGCGAGACGGTGGTGACCCCGAGCCCGGTCATGTAGGCGATCGTCTTCAGCGTCGGACGCTCGCCCCGCCGCAGCGCCGCCTTCGCTCTCGTTTCCGCCTCGGACTCCATCGCGACCTGCTGCCTCTCCCCCGAATCGCAGGTTAACCGGAACCGGCTTCCACGCAAGCTGAAACGTTGCAGATTACATGCTGCACCTGCGCGCCGTCCGCCGCCCTTGCGCTCTCCGAGGGGCGGCCGGCGAAAGCCCGCGAAGGCGTGGTACTCGGAAAAGCCGCGGGCCATCGGATTGAACCGAATACATTCTTTCTCTTTCGAGATCGCCCGCGCGCGCCGTCCGCTCGCCCGTTTTCGCGTGTCGGAGGCGCCCGGAAATCGGCGATTGCCTTCGGGGTCCACCTTCCGTAGCATTCACCTGTAACGATGCAGAACCCAGGGAGGGTATCCATGCACATCCGCACGCTGGCCGCGGTCCTCGCGGCGTCGGTGGCGTTGCCTCTCGGCGCGCACGCCACCGACCTCGAGGTCACCCACTGGTGGACGTCCGGCGGCGAGGCCGCGGCGGTCGCCGAGCTCGCCAAGGCCTTCGACGCCACCGGCAACCACTGGGTCGACGGCGCCATCGCGGGCTCCGGCTCCACCGCCCGCCCGATCATGATCAGCCGCATCACCGGCGGCGACCCGATGGCCGCCACCCAGTTCAACCACGGCCGCCAGGCCGAGGAGCTGGTCGAGGCCGGGCTGATGCGCGACCTGACCGACATCGCCACCGCCGAGGGCTGGGCCGACGTCGTCGCCGCGCCCGCCCTCCTCGAGAGCTGCACCCTCGACGGCAAGATCTACTGCGTCCCGGTCAACATCCACTCGTGGCAGTGGCTGTGGCTGTCGAACAAGGCCTTCGAGGACGCCGGCGTCCCGGTCCCGACCAACTGGGAGGAGCTCGTCGCCGCCGCCCCGGCGCTCCGCGAGGCCGGCAAGATCCCCCTCGCCGTCGGCGGCGAGCCCTGGCAGCAGAACGGCGTCTTCAACGTGCTGATGAACGCCCTCGGCGGCAAGGAGCTGACGCTCAAGGTCTACGACGAGAAGGACGCCGACGCCGCCGCCGGCCCCGAGGTCGCGGAGATCTTCGCCGCCCTCGCCGACGCCCGCGAGATGTCGCAGGGCGGCAACGTCAAGAGCTGGAACGAGGCCACCAACCTCGTCATCACCGACCAGGCCGGCGGCCAGATCATGGGCGACTGGGCGCAGGGCGAGTTCCAGGTCGCGGGCGAGGTCGCGGGCACCGACTACACCTGCCTGCCGGGCCTCGGCGACAACGAGATCATCTCCGCCGACGGCGACGCCTTCTACTTCCCGCTGCTCAAGGACGAGGAGAAGGCGAAGGCCCAGGAGGTGCTCGCCTCCACGATGTTCAACCCCGACGTGCAGGTCGCCTTCAACCTGAAGAAGGGCTCGCTGCCGATCCGCAAGGACGTCGAC
>CAZEGY010000297.1:0-4450 GCA_964511815.1 uncultured Rhodovulum sp. | reverse complement strand
GTGTCGATGTTGCGGAACTCCCGCGGCAGCGTGTGCTGGGCGAGCTCGGCGATGATGCCGGTGAGCTCGACGCCGGTCGGGCCGCCGCCGATGACGCAGAAGGTCATCAGGCCGCGGCGCCGCTCGGGATCGGTCTCGCGCTCGGCCCGCTCGAAGGCGAGGAGCAGCCGGCGGCGGATCGTCGTCGCGTCCTCGAGGGTCTTCAGCCCCGGCGCCGAGGGCTCCCACTCGTCGTGGCCGAAATAGGCGTGCCGGGCGCCGGTGGCGAGGACCAGCGTGTCGTAGGGCACCTCGCCGCCGTCGGTCAGCAGCACCCGCCGCCCCTCGCGGTCGACGCCGCAGACCCGGCCGAGCAGCGTCGTCACCTCCGGGCGGTTGCGGAACAGCCGGCGGATCGGCCAGGCGATCTCCGAGGTCGCGAGCAGCGTCGTCGCCACCTGATAGAGCAGCGGCTGGAACAGGTGGTGGTTGCGCTGGTCGATGACGGTGATTCGCACCGGGGCGCCCTTGAGGTCGTGCGCCAGCTTCAGGCCGGCGAAGCCGGCGCCGACGATGACGACGTGATGATCGGACATGCGTGCGCCCTCCCTCCGTTGCGACGTAGTATGGCGGCGCCGTCCGTCGCCGTCATCCGGTGTAGCGACCCTCCGCCGCCTCGCGCAGCGCCTCGAGCGTCAGCCATTCGTCCTCGGCGGCGGCGAGCGCCGCTTGCCGGGCGACGAGGGCGGCGCTCGCCTTCTCGAACTTCGCCGGCTCGCGGGTGAAGAGCTCGGGGTCGGCGAGCAGCACCTCGAGCCGGCCGATCTCCGCCGCCAGCCGGTCGATCTCCGCCGGCAGCGCCTCGAGCCGGTGCGCCTGGGTGAAGCTGAGCCGCGCCGCCTTCGCCGCCGCGCCCTTCACCGCCGCCGGCCGCGCCGCCGAGTCCTTCGCCTTCGTCGCCGCGGGCGCGGCCGCCCGCGCCTCCTCGCCGCGCTGCGCCCGGTAGTCGGTCCAGCCGCCGGCGTAGATCACCGCCCGCCCGTCGCCCTCCATCGCCACCGTCGTCGTCGCCACCCGGTCGATGAAGTCGCGGTCGTGGCTGACGAGGAGCACGGTGCCGTCGTAGTCGCCGACGAGCTCCTCGAGCAGGTCGAGGGTCTCGACGTCGAGGTCGTTGGTCGGCTCGTCGAGGACGAGGAGGTTCGACTCCCGCGCCATCAGCGTCGCGAGCAGCAGCCGCGCCCGCTCGCCGCCGGACAGTGCGCTGACCGGCCCCCGCGCCTGCGCCTCGGCGAAGAGGAAGTCCTTGAGATACCCGACGACGTGCCGCGGCCTGCCCCGCACCATCACCTGGTCGTTGCCCCCCGGGGCGTCCCCGGTCAGCGCCTCCCAGAGCGTCACGTCGTCCGCCACGCCCTCGCGGTTCTGGTCGAACACCACCGGCACGAGGTTGGCGCCCAGCCGCACCCGCCCCTCGTCGGCCTTGGCCTCGCCGGTCAGGATGCGCAGCAGCGTCGTCTTGCCGACGCCGTTCGGCCCGACGAACGCCACCCGCTCGCCCCGCGCCACCCGGATCGAGAAGTCGCGGACGATCTCCCGCCCGCCGAAGCGCTGCGCGACGTGCTCCGCCTCGATCACCATCCGGCCCGACGCCGGCCCGCCCTCGAACGCCATCCGCGCCGTGCCCGCGCGCATCACCTGCGCCTTGCGCTCCGCCCGCATCTCCTGCAGCCGCCGCACCCGCCCCATGTTGCGCTTGCGCCGCGCCGAGATCCCCTCGACCGCCCAGCGGCCTTCCGCCTTGAGCAGCCGGTCCATCTTGTGCCGCGCCTGGTCCTCGGCCTCGAAGACCTCGTCGCGCCACGCCTCGAACCCGGCGAAGCCGCGCTCGAGCCGCCGCACCTCGCCGCGGTCGACCCACAGCACCCGGTCGGTCAGGTTGCGCAGGAACGCCCGGTCGTGGCTCACCACCACGAACGCCGTCCGGCTCGCGGCGAGATGCGCCTCGAGCCAGGCGATCGCCGCGATGTCGAGATGGTTGGTCGGCTCGTCGAGGAGCAGGAGCTCGGGCTCCGCCGCGATCAGCCGCGCCAGCGCCGCCCGCCGACGCTCCCCGCCCGACGCCTTCTCCGGCGCCAGCCCGGGATCGAGCTTCAGCCCGTCCATCGCCGCCGCGACCTTCCACTCGTCCCCGACCGCGAGCCCCGCCGCCGCGAACGCGCCGAGCGTCGCGAAGCCGCCGAAGTCGGGGTCCTGCGCCATGTAGCCGACGGCGACCCCCGGCCGCACGAAGCGCACCCCGGCGTCGGCCTCGACCATCCCCGCCATCAGCTTCATCAGGGTCGACTTCCCCGACCCGTTGCGTCCGACGAGCGCGATGCGCTCGCCCGGATGCACCGCGAGCCCCACCCCGGCGAACAGCGGCTCGCCCCCGAAGGTCAGGCGCACGTCGGCGAGGGTCAGGAGCGGTGGCTCGGCCATGCCCGAGCGCCTAAGGGCGCCCGCGGCGCCCGTCAAGTCGCGCTGCGGCCCGGCCCCCGGCTTGGCCCCGCCTCAGCCGCGGTTCAGCCCTGGACCCACTGTCCGTTCTGGCAGACGAAGCCGCCGTCCCGGGTTCCCTCGGGCACCGGCTTTCCGTTCAGCGTGCAGTCGGCGACCGCCGGCGCCGCGACCGAGAGGACGACACCGACGACGATCACGAAGATTCTCCGGCGCATGGCTTTCTCCAGTTCAGCCGTTCTCGACACGCCCGTCGACCCTAGCCCTGAGGACCGCCCCGGACCTGGACCCAGGCGAAGATCTCCTCGTCGGACCCCTGCGGCACCTCGACGATCCTCGCGAGGCTGTCGAAGCTCAGCCCGAGCACCATCGGCTCGCCGAACAGCAACGCGCTCAGCATCTGCCGGCCGTCCTCGGGGCACCCGAGCTTCCGGCTCATGAACGGGTCGTCGCGCACGATGCCGTCGAGCCTGTCCGACGTCGCCGGCAGCGGGTTGTCCGCGCCGTCGTTCGGCGCACCGACGGTGATCAGGTGGTTCTTGATCGGACTGCCGGGACAGGTGAAGATCTCGGTGTAGGGGTCCGAACCCGCGTCGTCGGCCTCCGCCAGCAGCACGATCCGCGCCTTGAGCAGCCGCGGGCGGAAGATCCCCACCTGATTGACGCTCTGCTGCCAGAGCGCGGCGATCAGGTCGTTCTTCTCCCGCGTCTCCCGGACCTGCGCTTCCAGATCCTCGATCGCGGACAGCAGCCTCTCGTCGCTCTCGAGCAGCGTCCCCGGGCGCCGGAACGGGCCTTCGAGGTCGCCGAGCAGCTTGCGATACCGCTGCAACGTGCTCGACGGCAGCGCGCCCGGGTCGGTCAGCGCCAGCGCCGTGATCATGTTGTCGCTGTGCAGCTTGTAGAACCCCCGCTCCGCCAGCACCCCGCCGACGGCGGCCGCGCTCGTGGAGAAGGCGCGGTCGATCAGCGCCTCGATGCCGTCGCCCGCCTGCGCCTTGATCGTCACGCCCGACGCGCGGTCGACCACGATCTCGAACGGCTGGTTCCTGTCGACGAGCTTGTCGACGATGACATAGATCGCCACCGCCGCGACCACCGCCACCGCGACGCTCGCGACCGCACGCGGCCATCCCGAAGGCGCGGGATCGGGAGTCGGACTTCCGTCCTGGTCCATGGCAATTCCCTTCCGTTCAAATCAGCTCTGACGCGAGCTGCCAGCCAAAATCGTCTTTATTGCCCGGCAATGCGCCGGTCGGAAATGATCGCCAATCCTACCCCATCGCCCGCGTCGTGTCGACACTCACGTCGCCCGACCACCCGCCCGCCGACCACCGGCCGGCGCCGCCCCCAGCCGTCCCCGGACGCGCCCGGCCCTTGCGGCCCGCGCCGCCCCTCGCTTAACTCTCCACGGACAGGAGACCGCGCCCATGACCGCCCCGCTCAGCCCGCTCAGCCCGCTCATCGCCCGCACCGCCCCGCCGCCGGTCATGGAGGCCCGCCGCTGGCTCCAGGGCGTCGACTTCCCCCCCGACCGCCCGCTGATCAACCTCTCCCAGGCCGCCCCGGTCGAGCCGCCCCCCGAGGCCCTGCGCGAGGCCCTCGCCGAGACCATCCGCAGCGACGACAGCGTCCACCTCTACGGCCCGGTCCTCGGCCTCCCGGCGCTGCGCTCCGAGCTCGCCTGGCGCGCCGCCGCCCGCTACGGCGGCGAGATCCGCGCCGAGGACGTCGCCATCACCGCCGGCTGCAACCAGGCGTTCTGCGCCGCCGTCACCACCCTCGCCGCCCCCGGCGACGCCGTCCTCCTCCCGGTCCCGTGGTACTTCAACCACAAGATGTTCCTCGACATGTCGGGCATCGCCGCCATCCCCCTCCCCTGCGACGACCGCCTCGTCCCCGACGCGCAAGCCGCCCGCGCCCGCCTCACCCCGCGCACCCGCGCCATCGTCCTCGTCACCCCCAACAACCC
>CAZEGY010000296.1:1504-4486 GCA_964511815.1 uncultured Rhodovulum sp. | reverse complement strand
CGTCAGCTGTCCTCGCCGTAGGCGTTGAGCGCGCTGCGCGTCCAGGTGTGGGCGCGGCGGAGGAAGTCGTTGAGGCTCCGGCCGGGCTCCTGGCGGAAGCGGTCCTCGGTCACCGCGAAGTCGACCATCCGGTCGAGCCGGAAGGTGCGGAAGTCGCGGCGGAGCTCGCACCACGCGGCGAGCACCCAGACCGGCCCGAAGTAGGCGAGCGACAGCGGCCGGACCGTGCGCTCGCTGCCCTGCCCGACGACGTCGGTGTAGCGGAAGTGCACCTTGCGCTGGCCCCGGACCGCCCGGCGCAGGTCGGCGAGGTCGAAGGCGATCGGCTCCATGAAGTGGACCCCGGGCGCGAGGAGCGCCGTGCTCGCCATGTAGCCGCGCAGCCGCTCGGGGATCACCGCCTCGATCTTGGCGATGGCGTCCGAGGCCGCCGCCGCGAGCTCGTTGTCGGCCCACGACTCGACGATCCGCGCCCCGAGGACCAGCGCCTCGATCTCCTGCTCCTTGAACATCAGCGGCGGCAGGTCGAAGCCGGCACGCAGCACGTAGCCGACCCCGGCCTCGCCCTCGATCGGCACGCCGCTCGCCATCAGGTCGGCGACGTCGCGGTAGATCGTCCGCTCCGAGACCTCGAGCGCCTCGGCGAGGTCGCGCGCCCGCACCGTCGAGCGCCGGCGCAGGTGCTGGATGATCTCGAAGAGGCGGTCGGCGCGGCGCACGGGCGGCCTCCGGGAACGAAAGGAGACCAAGGTAGCCGCCGCCGCCGCCGTTGTCAGCCGCCCGGCGTGGCGGCGGCGCGGCGGTGGCGAAGTCTCGCCCGCCGGAGGCCTTGGAGCGGCGGGTGGCGCGGTCTATAAGCCCGCCCGACACCTCCGGGAGACCGCGATGCGCAAGGCCGAAGTCAGCCGCACGACCGCCGAGACCGAGCTCTCGGTGACGATCGACCTCGACGGCACCGGACGCCACGACAACCGCACCGGGATCGGCTTCTTCGACCACATGCTCGACCAGCTCGCCCGCCACGCGCTGATCGACATCGCGGTCCGGGCGCAGGGCGATCTCCACGTCGACGACCACCACACCGTCGAGGACGTGGGCATCGCCCTCGGCCGCGCCCTCGCCGAGGCGCTCGGCGACAAGCGCGGCATCCGGCGCTACGGCTCGTGCCACCTCGCCATGGACGAGGCCCTCGTCCGCGCCGCCCTCGACCTCTCGGGGCGGCCGTTCCTCGTGTGGAAGGTCGCCTTCCCGAGCCCGAAGATCGGCACCTTCGACACCGAGCTCGTCCGCGAGTTCTTCACCGCCCTCGCGATGAACGCCAAGGCGACGCTGAACGTCGCCCTCCTCGACGGCGAGAACAGCCACCACATCGCCGAGGCGGCGTTCAAGGCGGTGGCGCAGGCGCTCCGCGCCGCGGTCGAGCCCGATCCGCGGATGGCCGGGGCGGTGCCCTCGACCAAGGGGACCCTCTCCGAATGACGCCGCGGGCGGGCACGGTCATCGTCGATTACGAGAGCGGCAACCTGCACTCGGCGCTGAAGAGCTTCCAGCGGATGGCGTCGGAGACCGGCGCCGCTGCGGTCACGGTCTCGGCCGACCCCGACGCGGTGCGGCGCGCGGAGCGCATCGTGCTGCCGGGCGTCGGGGCCTTCGCCGACTGCCGGGCGGGGCTCGCGGCGATCCCCGGGCTCTTCGAGGCGATCGAGGAGCGGGTGATCGCCGGCGGCGCGCCGTTCCTCGGCATCTGCGTCGGCCAGCAGATGATGGCGACCCGCGGGCTCGAGTTCGGCGAGACCCCGGGCTTCGGGTGGATCCCCGGCGACGTGGTGCGGCTCGCGCCGCGGGGCGCGGGGCTCAAGGTGCCGCACATGGGCTGGAACGCCCTCGACGTCACCGGCGCGCATCCGGTGCTCGCCGGCATCGCCTCGGGCGACCACGCCTATTTCGTCCACTCCTATCATCTCGTCCCCGAGGAGCCCGCCCACCGCATCGCGACGGCGGACCACGGCGGCGTGGTCACCGCCGTGGTCGCCCGGGACAACCTCGTCGGCACCCAGTTCCATCCCGAGAAGAGCCAGGCGACGGGGTTGCGGCTGATCGCCAACTTCCTCGCCTGGCGGCCGTAGGCGTCAGCTCCGCAGCACCTTCAGCGCGTCCGACCAGCGGGCGAGGGCGTCGAGCATCTCGGGGGCGGCCTTCTCCTGCACCTCGTTCGGGGTGAAGACCCCGTCCTTGACCTGGTTGGCGACGAACGGGACGACGACCGCCTCGTTGAGCGGCACGACCCGCAGCGTCGTCAGCGTCAGCTTCGTCGACTGCACGGCGCGGAGGCCGCCGGAGACGCCGCCGTAGCTGACGAAGCTCGCCGGCTTGTAGCCCCACTCGCTGAAGACGTAGTCGAGCGCGTTCACCAGCGCCGGCGACGGCCCGTAGTTGTACTCCGGCGTGACGAAGACGAAGGCGTCGGCCTCCTCGACGATGGCGCTCCAGCGCCGGGTGTGCTCGTGCTGGTAGTCGCGGAGGCGGGGATGCTTCGGCTCGTCGTAGATCGGCAGGTTCACCTCGGCGAGGTCGACGAGGCGGGAGTCGAAGCCGCCGTGGGCCTCCGCCACCCCCTGCATCCAGCGGGCGACGTGGATGCCAACCCGTCCGGGGCGGGTGCTGACGGCGATGGTGGCGAGCTTGCGGGACATGGGGCCTCCTACGGCGGCTGCTTCGGAGGCCCGATGTAGGCGCGTGGCGCCGGGAAGGCCAGATCAGCCGAGGCGCGCCCCGGGCGCGAGGGCGAAGCCGCGGAGGAAGTCGGCGGCGTCCTGCGGCCCGCGCCCGGCCCGCTGCAGGCGGAGGAGGCGGACGGCGCCGTCGCCGCAGGCGACGGTCGGCGCGCCGTCGAGGACGGTGCCGGGGGCGCCGCCGCCGGGAACGGGCTCGGAGAGCAGGAGCTTCAGGCGCGCGGGGACGCCTTCGGCCGGGGCCTCGGTC
>CAZEGY010000296.1:0-1404 GCA_964511815.1 uncultured Rhodovulum sp. | reverse complement strand
CCGGGGCCTCGGTCCAGGCGCCGGGGAAGGGCGCGAGGCCACGGATCAGCCGGTCGACCTCGGCCGCGGGCCGCGTCCAGTCGACGCGGGCCTCGGCCTTGTCGATCTTGGCGGCGTAGGTGACGCCGTCCTCGGGCTGCGCCAGCGGCGGCAGGCCGTCGAGATGGGCGAGGGCGTCGACGATCAGCCGGGCGCCGAGGGCGGCGAGGGTGTCGTGCAGGGTGCCGGCGGTGTCGCGGGGACCGATCGGCACCGCCTTGCGCAGGAGCACGGGCCCGGTGTCGAGGCCGGCCTCCATCGCCATGATCGCGATGCCGGACTCGGCGTCGCCGGCCATGATCGCGCGCTGGATCGGCGCGGCGCCGCGCCAGCGCGGCAGGAGCGAGGCATGGATGTTGAGACAGCCGCGGCCGGGGGCGTCGAGCACCGCCTGCGGCAGGATGAGGCCGTAGGCGACGACGACGGCGGCCTCCGCGCCGAGCGCGGCGAAGGCCGCCTGCTCCCCGGGATCGCGGAGGGTCCGCGGCGTGCGCACCGCAAGGCCGAGGGCGTCGGCGCGGGCGTGGACCGGGCTCGGCCGCTCCTTCTGGCCACGCCCGGCCGGCTGCGGGGCGCGGGTGTAGACCCCGGCGATCTCGTGCCCGGCGGCGTGGAGCGCGTCGAGGGCCGGCACCGAGAAGTCCGGTGTTCCCATGAAGATCAGGCGCACGGCGTTCAGCTCGCCGCCTTCTTGCGGGGCCGGCCACCCTTGGCGCCGTTGGCGCGGGCGGCGGCCGCCTTGGCTTCGGAGCGGGTGCGGCCGGCGAGGCGGGCCATGTGGGCGCGGGTGCCGAAGATGCCGGCGACGAGGCCCGGGACGGAGATGTCGACGTCGCGGGCCTCCCAGTGCAGGCCGCCGCCCTGCGGGAGGATCTCGACCGCGGCGATCTCCTCGTCGCTCGCCTCCTCGAGGCCCTGGACGAGGCGGGCGGGGAAGACGAAGGCGCAGCCGTTGGCGAGATCGACGACCACCTTCCCGGTGGCGCGGTCGTAGGTCGCGCCGGTGGCGCGGGGATCGGTCTCGCGGCGCTTCTCGCCGAGGGCGAGGGCGGCGTCGATCTCGGCGTCGGTGAGGTCAGCCATGAATTCGTCTCCACTGCGCGAGGAGGGCCTCGCGATGCTCGGTCGCCACGACGAGGGCCCGCCGGATGTCGCTTCGCTTCATGCCGACCGCCCAGACCAGGAGGGGACCCTCCGGTCCCGCAAGATCGATCTTCGCCTCCCCGTCACCGAAGACGTGCACGTGCGCCGGCGTGTGGTCGTCGACGAAGATCACGAACCGCAGGCCGTGGGCCCGGTGGACCGTGACCATGCGCCGTCAATAACCGATCGCGTTGGGTTTTTCAACGGGTCGGCTCACGCCCG
>CAZEGY010000295.1:0-4492 GCA_964511815.1 uncultured Rhodovulum sp. | reverse complement strand
GGGCGAGCTCCTCGGGGACGTTCCAGCCGGCCTCGGGGATCGGGTAGACGAGGACGACGCGGTGGCCGCCGGCGAGGAGGTCCTCGATCGCGGTGACGTAGGCGGCGACGACGCGGCGGCCGCGCTCGGCGTCGTCGGCGGGGTCGGCGCCGCCCGATGCGACGACGGGGGTGAGGAAGTCGCCGGGCCGGCCCTCGACCCCGCCCTCGCCGTTGTCGAAGGGGCCGTCGGCGACGCCCGCCGTCCAGCGCGCGGCGAGGACGACGATGCCGAAGCCGGCGTCGTCGAGGTAGCGCTCGACCCCGCGGACGAAGTCGTCGCAGCGCAGGTCGCCGCCCGGGGTGCGGGTGAGCCCCGGCACCGGCGGGCAGGCGCTGCGGGTGACCGAGTAGAAGCGCAGGCCGGCGCGGCCGGCGAGCTCGAACATCGCCCCCTGGAGCGCGTCGGCGTGGCTGTCGCCGTAGAAGGCGACGCCCGGGCCGGAGCTGCCGGCGGCGCCGTCGAGGAGGCAGCCGGCGACGGGGTGGGTGGGGTTCGCCTCCTCGAGGTCGGTCTTGCAGGTGTCGCGCCAGGGGTTGAAGTCGCTGACGCTCGCGAGGATCGCCCGGACCGCCACCGGCTCGCGCGCCGCGAGGCCGTTGGTGACGACCCCGGCGGCGCCGAGGACGGAGAGGCCGGCGATCGTCCACGCCGCGGCGACGAGCGGGCGGCGCGGGTCCTCCGTCGGGCGGCGGAACGGACGCTCGACGAAGGCCCAGGTCGGCCAGGCGAGGAGGAGCGCGGCGGCGCCGAGGGCGAGGACGGTCGGGGCGGAAAGCTCGCCGAAGCGGACGCGGGCGAAGGCGAGGAGCGGCTGGTGCCAGAGGTAGGCCGAGTAGGAGACGAGACCGATGCCGACGAGCGGGCCCGAGGCGAGGACGCGCCGGGCGGCGCCGCCGGGCGCGGCGTAGAGGATCACGGCCGCGGTGCCGGCACAGGCGACGACGATCGGCAGGACGCCGGGCAGGAGCCCGAGCGGCACCGCGGCCATCGCGGCGACGATGGCGGCGAGGCCGGCGAGGGCGAGCGGCGGCGAGGGCCGCGGCGGCGCGACGAGCGCGGCGAGGGCGCCGATCAGCAGCTCCCAGGCGCGGAAGGGCAGGAGGAAGAAGCCGGTCGAGGGATGGACGCGCACCGCCCACGCCGCGGCGGCGAGGCTCGCGGCGAGGGCGACGGCGAGGATCGCGACCGTCTGCCGGCGCGTGCCGCGCCAGAGGGCGGCGAGGGCGAGGGGGAAGAGGACGTAGAACTGCTCCTCGATCCCGAGGGTCCAGGTGTGGAGGAGCGGCAGGTGCTCGGCGGCGGGGCCGAAGTAGTCGAGCTGCTGCCAGAAGACGAAGTTCGAGACCGAGAGCGCCGTCGCGAGGAAGCTCGCGGCGAAGTCGCGGAGCTCGGGCGGCGAGAGCCAGGCGAGGGCGACGGGCACGCAGGCGAGGAGGACGAAAGCGAGCGCCGGCAGGATGCGGCGGGCGCGGCGCTCGTAGAAGCGGGCGAGCGAGAAGCGCCCGGCGGCGAGGTCGCGGGCGAGGATGCCGGTGATGAGGTAGCCCGAGATGACGAAGAAGATGTCGACGCCGAGATAGCCGCCGGCGAAGGCGGCGAAGCCGGCGTGGAAGAGGATGACCGGCACCACGGCGACGGCGCGGAGGCCGTCGATCTCGCGGCGGTAGTCGGCGCGGTCGGCCGTGGCGGGCGCCGAACGCGGCGCCGCGGCGCCGCCGGCGAGGATGGGGTCGAGGTCGGTCAGGATGTCGCTCGTTCGGGCTTCGGGATGCGGCCCGGACAATGCGCGTCCCGTCCGGTCCGCGCAACCGGCGCCCGCGGGAACTTGACTGCACGTTTTTGCACGTTTATCCACGTTTCGGCAGATTCGGCGAGGAAGCGCGCGTGGGATACCTGACGACGGAGCGGCTGCGCGACATCGAGGCGCGCCTCGCCCGCGACGGCCGGGTGGTCGCGGCGGAGCTCGCGCGGCTCTACGAGACCTCGGAGGACACGATCCGGCGCGACCTGCGCACCCTCGCGGCCGAGGGGCGCTGCCGGCGGGTCTACGGCGGGGCGTTGCCCGCCGACGCCACCGTCGGGCCGGTGAGCGACCGCGCCCGCCGCGCGCCGGCGGCGAAGGCGGCGCTCGGCGCGGCGCTCGCGCGGCTCGTCGAGCCGGGGATGACGGTGTTCATCGACGCCGGCAGCACGACGCTCGCCTGCGCCGAGCGGCTCGGGGGGCGGGGCGTGACCGTGGTCACCCATGCGCCGACGATCGCCGCCGCGCTCGTCGAGCGCGAGGGGCTCCGCCTCGTGACCCTCGGTGGCGAGGTCCACCGCGAGGTCGGTGCGGCGCTCGGGCCGGCGGTGCTCGCGGCGCTCGAGACGATCCGCCCGGACCTCCTCCTCCTCGGCGCCTGCGGCGTCGACGTGGACGCGGGGATCACCGCCCACCATGCCGACGACGCCGCGGTCAAGCGGCTGATCGCGGCGCGGTCGGGGCGGGTCGCGGTCGCGGCGGACAGGACCAAGCTCGGCACCGCGGCGCCGTTCGCGGTGTTCGGGCTCGCGGCCTGCGACCACATGGTCATCGAGGCGGGGACGGACCCCGAGATCCGGGCGCGCCTCGCCGAGGCGGGTCCGGTCCTTATCGAGGTGGAGATTTAAACGGTGAGCGAGACGCTCGTGCTCGGGGGATTCATGCCGCGGGAACGCGCGGCGGTGTCGGCCCTCTTCTTCGTGAACGGCTACGTCGTCGGCAACTGGGCCCCGAAGATCCCGTCGTTCAAGGCCGACCTCGGCATCGACGAGGCGGTGCTCGGGCTGATGATCCTCGCCTTCGGCGTCGGCTCGCTGGTGACGATGCCGCTCGTCGGCATGGCGATCGCCGAGGCCGGCTCGCGGCGGCTCTCGGCGATCCTCGGGGTGGCGCTGGCGCCGCTCCTTCTCATGCTGACGCTCGCCCCCGGCCCGTGGACCGCCGCGGCGGTTCTCGTCGCCCTCGGCGGGCTCGTCGGCGGCATGGACGTGGCGATGAACGCCAACGCCGTCTCGGTCGAGCGCCGGATGGGGCGGGCGATCATGTCGTCCTGCCACGCCTGGTGGAGCCTCGGCGGGCTCGCCGGGGCAGCGACGGGCGGCGTGCTCATCGCCCGCTTCGGTGTCGCGGGCCACGCGCTCGCGGTCCTCGTCGCCGTCCTCGTCATCCTCGCCGCGGCGATACCGGCGGTCCTCCACGACGCGCCGGCCCCGGCGGTCTCCCCGGCCGGAGCGCGGCGTCCGGCGCGGCGGTCGGCGGTCGGGCTCCTGCCCTTCCTCGTCGGGATCATGGCGCTCTTCTCGATGATCCCCGAGGGCGCGGTCCTCGACTGGAGCGCGCTCTACCTCCAGGACGAGCTCGGCGCCGGCACCGAGACCGCGGGGCTCGCCTTCGCCGCCTTCTCGGCGACGATGGCGGTGATGCGCTTCAGCGGCGACCCGATCCGCGACCGGCTCGGCGGGACCGCGACGCTCCGCATCTCGACGTTCGTCGCGGCGACGGGGCTCGTCGTCGCGGCGTGGTCGGGGACCGTCTTCGGGACGGCGGCGGGGTTCGCCCTCGCCGGCCTCGGCATCGCGAACATGGTGCCGATCGCCTTCTCGGCGGCGGGGAACCTCCCCGGGCTCGCGCCGGGCATCGGCATCTCGATCGTGAGCTTCATGGGCTACTCGGGGCTGCTCTTCGCGCCGTCGCTGATCGGGTTCGTCGCCAAGCACACCGGGCTCGGAGCGATCTTCGCGGCCCTGCCGCTGCTCTACATCGTCGTGCTCGGCCTCTCGGGCCTCGCGCGGTATGCGGACGCGGGCGACCGGCACTGAGGGGGGCATGGAAAAACCCTTGGAAAGTCGCGGCCGACGTGTTGACAAGGGGGGGCGCCCCGCATAGTTTCCGCCCGCTCTGAAGGGGTGCTTCGGCGTCCCGACAGTACAGCCTTGAATTGGCGGTCACGACTCGGGCCTCGCGCCCCAGTCCTCTGGAATTTCGCTGCGGCGGACCGATGGGCGGTCTCGCCGCGGCTTCTTTGGCATTCGCGCGCAGCGGCGCGCGGGGGTCGCGGACGAAACGAAGTGTTGCGCGGGCGTCGCGTGACGACGGTGTAGACGAGGGTTAGGTCTCGAATGCCAACGATCCAACAGCTGATCCGCAAGCCGCGGCAGCCGCGCGTGAACCGGTCGAAGTCGATGCACCTGCAAGGGAGCCCGCAGAAGCGCGGCGTCTGCACGCGCGTCTACACGACGACGCCGAAGAAGCCGAACTCGGCGATGCGGAAGGTGGCGAAGGTGCGCCTGACCAACGGCTACGAGGTCATCAGCTACATCCCGGGCGAGAGCCACAACCTCCAGGAGCATTCGGTGGTGCTCATCCGCGGCGGTCGCGTGAAGGACCTTCCGGGCGTGCGCTACCACATCCTGCGCGGCGTGCTCGACA
>CAZEGY010000294.1:0-4501 GCA_964511815.1 uncultured Rhodovulum sp. | reverse complement strand
TCGATGATCGCTCGGTCGAGGTCGTAGAGCATGGCGCGCTCGCCATCGTCGCGGACCATCGACTGCGTCCAGAAGAACACCGCCCAGCGGCTCCCGCGGGTCACCGGCATGACCCTGTGCAGGCTGGACGCCGGATAGAGGACCATGTGCCCGGCCGGAAGCTTCACCGAGTGGGTGCCGAAGGTGTCCTCGATCACGAGCTCCCCCCCGTCGTACTCGTCCGGGTCGCTGAGGAAGATCGTCGAGGAAACGTCGGCGCGCATGCGCAGGCCGCCGCCCCCGGGGACGTGGCGGATGGCGTTGTCGACGTGGGCGCCGAAGGTCATCCCGACGTCGTAGCGGTTGAACATCGGCGGCAGCACCCGCAGGGGGAGGGCGGCGGAGTTGAACACCGGGTTCCGGCCGAGGGCGCGCAGCACGATCTCGCCCAGCGTCCGGGCGGTGGCGCTCTCGACCGGGATCTGGAGGTTGGCCTTGCCGCGCGCGGCGAGGTCGCCGGCCGTCTGCCGGCCGTCGATCCACTCGGAGGCGGCGAGAACGCGGTGGACCTCGGCGCGTTCGTCGGGCGTGAGCAGGTCGGGTATCTGGATCAGCATCGGCCCCTCCCCGGGCGAAAAGGCAAGCGCCTCCCCGCGCCCGGAGGGGCGAGGGGAGGCCGTTCGCGGAAGCGAGCGGAGCGGGTTCAGAAGCTCGCGGAAAGCGTCAGGGCGACCGTCCGGCCCGGGAGCGGCACGGCCCGCACGGCGTTGAACGCGGAGCCGTAGTTCAACTCGTCGCTCAGGTTGTAGCCGTTCAGCGCCACCCGGTAGCGGTCGGTCTCGTAGGAGATCATCGCGTCGACCGAGAAGGTCTCGGGGATCTCCGCGGTGTTCGCCGTGTCCGCCCAGTAGGACGAGGCGTACATGACCCCGCCGCCGACGAGCAGGTCGCCCGCCAGACCCGGGACGGCGCCGGACAGGTCGTAGGTCGTCCACAGGCTGAGGTTGTTCTTCGGAACGCTCGGGGCGTCGTTGCCGACGATGTCCGGGTCGCCGGCGTCGGTGATCTCGCCGGTCATGTAGGCGTAGGCGCCGGTGACGCTCCATTCGTTGGTGAGCGCGCCGGTCAGGCCGAGCTCCGCCCCCTGGATGCGGCGCCCCTGGCCCGCGTCGGAGAAGCCGACCACCACCTCGCCGGTGACCGGGTCGATCGTCTGCGAGTTGGTCTTGTCGATCTGGAAGATCGCGGCCGTCACCCCGAGCCGGCCGCCGAAGAAGTCGGCCTTGGCGCCGATCTCGTAGAGGTCGCTGCGCTCCGGGCTGAGGTCCACGCCGTCCTGCGGCGTCTCGGACGTGCCGTTGTTCTGCGCCGAGGCGATGTCGGTGCCGACCGGACGGTAGGAGCGCGCGAAGGTCGCATAGAGCATCGCGCTCCGGTTCGGCTCCCATATCAGGCTGACCGTCGGGCTGATCTCGCTCGAATCCTGGCTGCCGGTGGCCGTGGTGGGATTGGAGCTGTCGAACTCGCTCTCGAAGTAGTCCCAGCGCGCCCCGGCCTGCACCGAGATCTGGTCGTTGAACCAGATGCGGTCGTTGATGAAGATGCCGACGTTCGTGGCGGTGGACGAGCGCTTGCCCTCCGGCAGGTACTCGACCCGGGCGCCGGGATAGGAGAAGCGCGGGCCGACGATCATCTGGTCGCTGTCACGGCCGGTCCAGGTGCCGGAGTGACGATTGTCCTCCTGGTAGCTCGCGTCGAGGCCGACCATGCCGCGGTGTCGCAACTGGCCGGTCTGGAAGTCGAGCCGGGCGGTGGCGACGTTCTGGATCGCCCAGCCGTCCTGCTTGTAGGTCCCGCCACCGCCCGCGCCGTAGGACAGGGGGTAGTTGCCGCCGTTGCGGATGGTGGTGGCGCAGAACTCGCCCGCCTCGGCGTCGTCGGTGCAGGCCGCCGGGTTCGTGGACGAGAAGTCGCGGTCGTAGAAGCTCAGCCGCGTGTCGTTGTTCAGCACGAGGCCGTTGTCGAGCCGCTTGGAGAAGAGCGAGGTCAGGACGTGGACGTCGGTGTCGTTCCGGTCGGTGCTGCGGATGTAGGAGGTGCTGCGGCCGAGCCCGGGCAGGCCGGCCTCGGTGATCGGGCGCAGGATGCCGTCGGAGCCCTCGAGCATCGGCACGCCGTAGTCCGGCACGCCGTTCATGTGCTGGTACATGTAGTTGAGGTGCCACTCGGTATCGGTGCCGATGCCGAGGCCGTAGTCGAGGGCGATGCCGGCGCCGTCGGCGAAGGCGTGGTCGCGGTCGGCGATGTCCCTCTCCTGCACCATCCCGGTGATGCGCAGGGCCGAGGTCTCGCCGAGCTGGAAGTTCGTGTCGAAGGTGCCGCGGTAGAGCGGGCCGGTCCCGAACATGCCCTCGACGACGTTGCTGTCGCCGAGGAACGCGCTCTTGCTCGTCTGGTTGATGACGCCGCCGACGTTGCCGACGCCGAAGGTCTCGCCCGACGGCCCCTTGATGACCTCGACGCTCTCGGTGGCGAAGGCATCGCGGTTGTAGACGCCGAAGTCGCGCAGGCCGTCGACATAGATGTCGCCCTTGGCCTGGAGACCGCGGATGCGGAACTGGTCGCCGTTCTGGCCGCCGTTGCCCTCGCCGGTCGAGAGGGTGATGCCGGGAACGTTGCGGAGCGCCTGCTCGAGGGTGGTCACGCCCTGCTGCTGGATGATCTCCTGCGGCACGACGGTGATCGTCTGCGGCGTCTCGCGCACGGTGCCCGGCAGGCGGGCGATGCCGGTGCCGGCGTCGTTGGTGTTGGGCGAGGCCTGCGCGCCGGTGACGGTGATCGTCGGAAGCACGGTAGCGTCGTCGGTCGCCACCGGGGCGGGCGCGTCGGCCTCCTGCGCGTTGGCCGCGGGCGCGATCGCGTCGGTGCCGAGGACCAATCCGGCGGTCGCGGCGGCGCCCGATATCAGAGGACTGAGGGACAGCGCACGAGTCATCGCCGGTTCTCCACTAAGTTGAGTGAGACACGTCTGGCGGCGGCTGGTGTCATGCTTCGGATGTAAGGCGGCCCCTTAGAGGCCGGCGGGAAACCGTGGTCAACGCGCGTCTTCTGGAATCCGTCCAAGTTGCGCCCGGCGCAATTCGGTAGGGGCGGCCCTACCAGCGGCCGCCGCGGGGCAGGCGCGTCCGCCGGCCCTGCCAGAGCTCCCGCGCCGTCGCGAGGGCCGCCTCGAACGGGATCGCGGCTTCCGGTGCGAGGGCGAGGAGCCCGGCGGCCGCGGTCGAGACGACGATCTCCTCCGCCTCGGGGTCGCGGACCGCGCCGGTCCAGACGCCGGTCCAGTATTCGAGGGTGGTGATCGGCGGTCTGGCCTCGCGCCGGGGACGCGGCCGCGATTCGACGAGGAGGTCGTGCGCGTTCCCGGAGGAGAGCCGGGCGATGCGGGTGCTGCGGAACGGCGTGAACTGCGCCACGTCGCGGGATCCGCAGAGGATGGTCAGGGCCCGATGCCCGAGCAACAGGCCGACGTCGCGGTGCAGGTCCTCGTACGCGGGCACCGCCACCCCGAGGAGCGTCGCCCTCGCGGCGAGCGGGTCGAGCAGGTGCGGCATCGCGTCGGCCGGAGAGCGCATGAACGTCAGCCGGTGCAGGCCCTTCAGGCGATGGAGCTGCGGCGCGAAGGCCGCGACCGGCAGATAGGCGATCCCGCTCGACGCCAGCTCCGCGCGCGCATCCTGCCGCGACGTGCCGACCCCGATCCCGAGCGCGACTGCGAGCAGCTCGTACCGCCCGCTCGCGCTGCCCGCGCCGGTGCCGCCGTGAAGCAGCACCCGGTGGCCGGCGCTGGCGACGAGCCGGGCGGCGTGGAAGAACCACGGCGCGCGCCGATCGTTCGGCGAGACGTAGCAGGGCCAGTCGAGGTCGGCTCCGCTTTCCTCTCCGGGTTCGACCCCGACATGGGCCCTGAGGGCGCGAACGAAACCGGCCAGCTCCGGCGCGGTCAGGCCGCGATGCTGGATCAGGGTCAGGAGCGATCCGATCTGCACCGGGTCGGCCTCGCCGTCGAGGATGACGGTCATGGCGTCCTCGGCCTCGTCCGGCCGCATCGGGCGGGCCCGCCCCGATCCGGTGGCGACCGTCGCGATGTGGCGGGACAGGCGTTGCCACGGCTGAACGGTCTCGCCGGCGGGGAGGCGCATCCGTTCGCTCGGCAACGGCTCGCCTTCGAGACGCGGCCGGGAGGTGGCGAGGTCGGGCACCTGCAGCGCGGTCTCGACGTTCCACTCGGCGGGTATCTCCGCCCGCGTCCCGGATCGCTCCACGCCGCTGAAGAGCGACTCGATCCCGTCGGCCAGTCCGTGGACGAGGGGGCGTATCGACTCGGCGAACGGCGTCGGGACGAGACCCTGGCCGGTGCGGACGAAGAGCGGATCCCCGAGGTCGCGGCGCAATTCGCCCAACGCCCGGCTGATGGCCGAGCTGTGCAGGCCGAAATGCCGGGCCGCTTCGCCGACGCTCCGCC
>CAZEGY010000293.1:0-4516 GCA_964511815.1 uncultured Rhodovulum sp. | reverse complement strand
TCATGGGCGGCTCGGTCTTTCTCGGCCTCGTCGTCTTCGGCGTCCTCCTCATCGTCAACTTCATCGTCATCACCAAGGGCGCCGGCCGCATGGCCGAGGTCGGCGCCCGCTTCGCCCTCGACGGCATGCCCGGCAAGCAGCTCGCCATCGACAGCGACATGGCGGCGGGCGCCATCTCCCACGCCGAAGCCCGCGAGCGGCGGCGGATCGAGCAGGAGGAGACGACCTTCTTCGGCTCCCTCGACGGCGCCTCGAAGTTCGTCAAGGGCGACGCCATCGCCGGCCTGCTCATCACCCTCCTCAACCTGGTGATGGGCCTCGCGATGGGCGTCCTCGTCCATGGGGTGCCGCTCGGGGAGGCCTTCGAGACCTACTCGATCCTCACCGTCGGCGACGGCCTCGTCACCCAGATCCCCGCGGTCATCATCTCGATCGCCTCCGCGATGCTGCTCTCCAAGGGCGGCCTCGTCGGCTCGACCGACAAGGCCCTCGTCCGCCAGCTCGGCGGCTATCCGACGGCGCTCGTCACCGTCGCGGTGCTGATGGCGCTCTTCGCCTTCATCCCCGGCCTGCCCTTCGTCCCCTTCATGGTCGGCGCCGTCAGCCTCGGCGCCGCGGCCTGGCTCGCCCGCGAAGCCCAGCGCAAGGCCACCGCCACGGCCGCGACGCCGGCGACCCCCGCGGCGGCGCCGAAGAAGACCCTCGGCGACCTCCTCGACGTCGACGAGATCCACATGGAATTCTCGCCGAACCTCGTGCCGGTGGTCATGGACGCGGCGACCGGGCTCGACGCGCGCATCGCCAACATGCGCAACCACATCGCCACCGAGTTCGGCCTGATCCTCCCCGAGATCCGCCTGACCGACAACCCCGGCCTCCCCCCCGGCACCTACGCGATCCGCATCCAGGGCGTCGAGGCGGCGCGGAGCGCGATCGAGACCGACCGCGTCCTCGTCCTCCTCCCCGACGAGGGCGCCGACGCCCCCGAGGGCCAGTCGGTCGCCGAACCGGTCTACGGCGCCCCGGCGCGGTGGATCGCCCCCGCCGACCAGGAGCGGGCGGCGCTGATGGGGCTCTCGGTCGTCACCCCGACCGAGGTGGTCGCGACCCATCTCCTCGAGGTGGTGAAGTCGAGCTTCGGGCGGCTCTTCAACCGCCGCGCGCTCAGGAAGCTCCTCGACGAGTTCACCGCCGTCTCCGACGGCAGGCGCGCCGAGGCGAACCGGCGGATGCTCGAGGAGTTCGTGCCCGACAAGGTGCCGGTCGACACCCTGCAGGCGGTGCTTCGCCTCCTGCTCGAGGAGCGCGTCTCGATCCGCAACCTGCCGCTGATCTTCGAGGCGATCGCCGAGGCGGCCGCACCCGGCACCGGCCCGGAGGTGCTGTGCGAGCACGTCCGCCACCGGCTCGGCTTCCAGCTCGTCGCCGGCATCCAGGAGCCCGACGGGGCGCTGCCGCTGATCCAGCTCGCGCCCGCCTGGGAGGAGACGTTCCAGCAGTACCAGATGCCCGACGGCTCCGGCGTCGTCGACGTCGCGCTCCCGCCCGCCGAGTTCAACCGCCTCGCCGCCTCGGTCGCCGAGCGCATCGCCCAGGCCGGGGCGCAGGGGCGCTATCCCGCACTCGTCACCTCGACCCGGCGGCGGCGCTTCCTCCATACCGTGCTGACCGCCAAGGGCATCCGCAACCCGGTCCTCTCCTTCGAGGAGATCGGCCCCACCGCGCGGCCCGCGGTGCTCGGGCTCGCGTGATGGCTGCCCGCATCGCCCCCCGGCGCCGCCGCACCGATCCGCCCGGCCGCGCGCCCGCGCGGCCTGCGCCCCGGCGACCGTCCCCGGAGCCCGCTCCCTGATGGAAGGCCTCGCCGCCCTCCTCGACATGGCCGAGGCCGGCCTCGCCGGCTTCGTCCTCGTCTTCGCCCGCGTCGGCGGCGTCGTCGCGCTCCTGCCCGGCTTCGGCGAGCAGATGATCCCGGCCCGCGTCCGCCTCGGCGCCGCCATCGCCTTCACCATGGTCGTCTGGCCGATGATCGCCCCCGGCCTCGCCGCCCCCGATCCGGCCCGCCCCTTCCTCGCCATGCTGCTGATCGAGGCGACGATCGGCCTGATGCTCGGCCTCGCCATCCGCCTCCTCGTCATCGCCCTCCAGCTCGCCGGCTCGATCGCGGCGCAGTCGACGGCGCTCTCGCAGATCTTCGGGGCCGGCGCCGCCCCCGACCCGATGCCGGCGATCGGCTCGATCCTGATGCTCGCCGGCATCACCCTCGCCGTCGCCTCCGGCCTCCACGTCAAGGCGGCGGTCGCCATGGCGCGCTCCTACGAGATCCTGCCGATGGGCCTGCCCGTCCCCGCCGCCGACGTCGCCGCCTGGGGCACCGCCCGCGTCGCCCGCGCCTTCGCCCTCGGCTTCTCGCTCGCCGCGCCCTTCGTCATCGCCGGCTTCGCCTACAACCTCGCCCTCGGCGCCATCAACCGCGCCATGCCCCAGCTCATGGTCGCCTTCATCGGCGCGCCCGCCATCACCGCCGGCGGCCTCCTCCTCCTGACGCTCGCCACGCCGGTCCTCCTCCATTTCTGGGGCCGCGAGCTCGACCTGACCCTCGCCGACCCGCTGGCGCTGCCGAGATGAGCGAGGGCGGCGAGGACGGCGGCGGCGAAAAGACCTTCGACCCGTCGCCCCAGCGCCTCGCCGAGGCGCGGCGGAAGGGCGACATCCCGCGCTCGGGCGACGTCACCGCGGCGGCGTCCTACCTCGCGCTCCTCGCGGTCTGCGCCACCGCCGGGGCCTCCGCCCTCATCGGCGCGGGCTCGGTGCTCGAGCTCTTCATCGCCCAGCCCGACCGGCTGACCGGCCTCGTCCTCGGCCCCGGCGGGCCCAAGCTCCTCGGCGGCATCGTCGGCGAGGTCCTGGCCGCGCTCGCGCCGATCTTCCTCGTGCCGGTCGGCGCCGTCCTCGTCAGCCTCTTCGCCCAGCAGGCGATCACCTTCTCCGGCGACAAGATCCGGCCGAAGCTCTCGCGCCTGTCGATCCTCGCCAACGCCAAGCGCAAGTACGGCCCGACCGGGATCGTCGAGTTCCTGAAGAGCCTCGTGAAGCTCGCCGCCGTCGCCGCCGCGCTCTTCTTCTACCTCGCCCGCGACCTCGACCCGATGATCGGCGCCGCGACTGCCGAGGCGTCCGTCCTCGGCGCGATGCTGATGGAGAGCCTCGTCGTCCTGCTCACCATCACCACCGTCATCGCCGTCGCGGTCGCCGGCGTCGACCTCGTCTGGCAGCGCTTCGACCACGCCCGCCGCCTGCGCATGTCGTTCCAGGAGGTGCGCGAGGAGCACAAGCAGTCCGAGGGCGACCCGCACGTCAAGGCCCAGCGCCGCGGCCGCGCCGAGGCGATCGCGACGAACCGGATGCTCCTCGACGTGCCGAAGGCCGACGTCGTGATCGTCAACCCGACCCACGTCGCCGTCGCGCTGAAGTGGAGCCGCGCCAAGGGCTCGGCGCCGGCCTGCGTCGCCAAGGGCGAGGGCGAGCTCGCGCTCCGGATCCGCGAGATCGCCGCCACCGCCGGCGTCCCCCTCCACGAGGACCGGGCCACCGCCCGCGCCCTCCTCGCCACCGTCGAGGTCGGCCGCGAGATCCGTCCCGAGCACTACCGCGCCGTCGCCGCGGCGGTGCGCTTCTCCGACCGGATGCGCGCCGCGGCCCGCGCGCGCGGCGGGCTCGTCCGGTGACCCCGGCCGCCCTCCGCGACCTCCGGCGGCTCATGGACGCGCGCAAGGCCCGCGACCTCGCCCGCCTCGACCGCCTGATGTCCGAGGACCGCCGGCTCGAGGGCGAGATCGCCGCCCTCGCCGCCACCGGCGCCCGCGACCTCGCCGAGGGCGCGCTCCCCCTCGCCGAGCAGGGCCGCCGCCTCGCCTGGGCCGCCGCCCGCGCCCGCGCCGCCGAACTCCGCCGCCGCGCGCTCGCCGGCGAGATCCGCGCCGCCCGCGCCGCGGCGGTACAGAGCCTCGGCAAGCACGAGGCCCTCGGCCACCTGAGCGACCGCGCCGACCGCGAGACCGCGCAGCGTCGCGCGGCACGGGCCGAGCGCGAGGCGCCGCCGCCGGGGAAGCCGCCGGGCTGACACGCGCGCCGCGGTCGGAGCGACCCCGGCAACACCGCCCATCCCCGTGGCAGCCGGTGGAGCGGCCGTTTCGCACCTTCCGGAGGGTCAAGCTACGGGACACTCGGGGGGAGAGAGAGGATACGGGTGGTTTCCTCGGGCGGGCGCCTCGCACGCCCGTGTTCGATCGAAGCGGGCTCCGCCCGCGAGGATGTCGGCCCGACGGGCCGAAGCATCGCTTCGGCCGGGCCGTTCCCCGGAGCCGGTGACGGCGGAGGGGAAGAAGGGCCGAGCATTCCCGTCGCTACGAATCCGGTCGCGTCCGCCCGCCGGGGGCGGACGCGACCGGATTTCGCCGACGGTCGAAATCCGGGAGATCCCCACACTTCGCCACGGGGACGAACGCCGGGGCCG
>CAZEGY010000292.1:0-4525 GCA_964511815.1 uncultured Rhodovulum sp. | reverse complement strand
TGCCGGTCGAGACGATGAGCGAGTTGGTCATGTAGCGGCGCAGCGTCGGGTCGTTGAAAACCTCGACGTAGTTCTTCCAGTAGACGCTGCGCAGGATGACCTCGGGGGTGGTGAAGAGGTCGACGGCGGGCTTCACCGAGATGACGAAGAGCCAGTAGATCGGGAAGAGCGTCGCCAGCGACAGGATCACCCAGAGCAGGACGTTGAGCCAGGGGTTCGACGGGCGCATGGGTCAGTCCCCCTTGTTCCGCGGCGCGACGAGGCCGACGTAGAGCATCCAGCACATGACGAGGGTGAGGTAGAGCACCACGACCGAGACCGCGGCGCCGTAGCCGTAGTCGGTCTTCGGGAACACCACCTTCCAGATGTAGAGGCCGAGGTAGCGGGTGGCCGCACCCGGGCCGCCGCCGGTCAGCATCCACACCTCGTCGACGGTGCGGAGCGCGTCCATCAGGCGGATGAAGACCGTGGCGAGGATCGCCGGGCGGATCATCGGCAGGGTGATGTGCCAGAAGATCTGGCGGCGGCTGGCGCCGTCGATCTGCGCCTGCTCGAAGGGCTCCTTCGGCAGCGAGAGCAGGGCGGCGAGCAACGTCAGCGTGACGAGCGGCGTCCAGTGCCAGATGTCCATCAGCACGGTCATCGCGAACGCGGTGCCGGCGTCGCGGCCCATGTTCATGTCGATCCCGAACCACGCCTTCAGGTAGTAGGGGATGATCCCGACCGAGGGCGTCGTCATCAGCCGCCACACCGAGCCGACGACGATCGGCGCGACGATGAGCGGCAGGGTGTGGATGGTGCGGAAGATGGCGCGGCCGGGGAACTCGCGCATGAAGAGCTGGGCGAGCAGGTAGCCGATGGCGATCTCGGAGAGGACGGCGAAGACGGCGAACTTCAGCGTCACCCAGATCGACAGCAGGAACTCGCCGTCGAAGACGAGGCGGCGGAAGTTGTTGCCCCAGATGAACACCCGGTCGGGGTTCGCCCCGAAGGGGTTCCACTGGTGGAACGACAGGAAGAGCACGTAGATGAACGGCAGGATGCCGAAAATCCCGAGGATCGCGAGGGTGGGGGCGAGCAGCCACCAGCCGACCTTGTTCGATCGCATCCGGTCCCCCCGGGTCCCTGGGTGAAGCTGCCGGCCGGGCAGGTCCCGGCCGGCGGTCGTCGCGGGCGGCTACTTGCGGTAGCCGAGGTTGGTCAGCTCTTCCTCGGCCTTGGCGGCCATCCGGTCGAGGCCGGTGTCGGGGTCGATCGAGCCGGTCAGGATGTCGTAGAAGATCGGCGCGGTCGCCTGGATGACCTGGGCGTGGAACGGATAGGGCGGGGCGCCGGCGAAGAGCTTGCCCTGGTCCCTGAGCATGGTGAAGTAGCCGCCGAGCTTGCCGTCGAGCTCCTGCACCGCGGGGTCGTCGTAGGTCGCGGTGTTGGTGATGCGCGAGCCCGCGACCGCCCACGGCGCCTGCACCGCGTCCTGGCCGATGTACTGGAGGAAGAGCAGCGCCGCCTCCTGGTTCTTGGAGGTGACCGGGATGCCGAAGGCGCCGCCATCGTAGTAGCCGATGTAGCCCTCGCCGGCCTCGGCCGCCTCCATCACCCCGGGCTCGACCGGGGGCAGCGCCACGCCGACGTTGCCGACGACCCGCGACTTCTCCGGGTCGGAGGCGATCCACGCGGCGTTCTCGCCGTAGATCAGGCCCTGCGCGGCGCGGCCGGCGGCGAAGGTGGTCGCGGTCTCGGTCCAGGTCGAGGCCGCCGACTCGGGCGGGGCGATGTCGCGCAGGTGCAGGAGGTAGTGGAGCGCCGCCTTGGCCTCGGGGCTGTTCATCGTGCCGCCGTGCTCGACGGTCGCGCCGAAGTTGTCGGCGGCGTTGATGCCCCAGTCGTACACCCCGAAGGTCGGGGCGATCGACTCGAAGAACTCGTACCACGAGGCCGGGTGGCCGGTGTGGGCCTGCGAGGTGGTGCCCCAGATGTCCTTGTCCGCGCCCCACTCGGTGAAGAACTCGGCGATCTCGGTGTAGTCCTCGTGGGTGGTCGCCGGCTTCAGGTCCTTGCCGGTCTTCTCCTTGAAGGCGGCCTGGATCTCGGGATCGTTGAAGAGGTCGGTGCGGTAGAGGTAGATCTTGATGAACGCTTCCATCGGCATGCCGAAGAGGTCGCCGTCGGCGTTCTTGAAGTAGTCGGCGAAGGTGGTGAAGGCGTCCTCGGAGAACTCCGGCGCCTTCAGCGAGGGATCGTCGGCGAGCGTCCTGGTGATGTCGACGAGGAAGTTCCGCGCCAGGTAGGCGTAGATGATGTCCTGCTCGATGTAGACCATGTCATAGATGCCGGTGCCGGCCTCCATGTCCTTGATCGCCTTGTCGTACATCTGGTCCCAGGAGGTGGTCTCGATCTCGACCTTGATCCCGGTCTTCTCGGTGAACTCGGGCGCCAGCACGTCCTTGACGTAGTTCGACGGCGGCGTGCTCTCGGTGACCCCGTGCAGCGTCACCCCCTCGAACTTCGCCCCGGCGTCGGACCAGAAGTCGGCGCGGGCCGGCAGCGGTCCCGCCAGCACTCCGACGGCCAGCGCCGCGACGCTGGCCTTCGACAGAAAGCCCATCTTCCCCTCCCTTGCTTATTGGCGGGGCCGGGCGAAACGCCGCGCGCCCCGGCCCCGATGCTTACATATGTTCGCCAATTCGCGCAAGTGAAAGAAGCAGGTGTAATTGCTGGCGGACATATGTATGGTGGGCCGGATCGAGGCCCCCCGGCGCGACGGCCCGGGCGCGGCTGGCAGGGAGAGACGGCCGGATGCCCCTGGAGACGCTCGACGAGAGCGACGCCTTCCTCAGCGAGGTGTGCTGGCACTACTACGTCAACGAGATGACCCAGGCCGGGGTCGCGGCCCTGCTCGGGGTGACGCGGGTCCGGGTCAACCAGGCGATCCGCAAGGCGAAGGCGCTCGGGATGGTCAAGGTCCAGATCGACTCGCCGTTCCTCGCCCGCATCGCGCTCCAGGAGCGGCTCGCCGCCGGCCTCGGCATCCCCAAGGTGCTGGTGGCGCCGGCGCGGCGCGACGACTACGACTACCACGCGCCGGCGGGGGCGGCGCTCGCCGACTACCTCGGCGAGCGCCTGCGGACCCGGGACTGGCAGACCGTCGGGGTCTCGTGGGGGATGACGCTGCAGAGCGCCATCGGGCGCATGCCGCGGCTCTCCCGTCCCGGGCTCGAGATCGTCTCGATGATCGGCGGCACCAACGCCGGGGCGTCCTTCAACGCCTTCGGCATCGCCTCGGGCTTCGCGCAGCGCTTCTCGGCGCGCTACTCGCTCCTCGCCGCGCCGATCTTCCTCTCCGAGGGGGTCAGCCGCGACCTCTTCCTCGCGCAGGAGAGCTTCGCCGAGCACATGCGCAAGTGCGAGACCCTCGACGCCGCGGTGCTCGTCGTCGGCGACATCTCGCCGCGCTCGTACCTGATCTCGACCGGCCTGCCGCGCGAGATCGCGGCCGCCGACCTCAGCGCCGCCGGCGCGGTCGGCGACCTGCTCGGGCGCTTCCTCGACCGCGACGGCAACGACGTGGCGACGCCGCTCGCCGACCGCACCATCGGCATGGACCTCGCGGCGCTCGCCGGCGTCCCCGAGAAGATCCTCGCCGCCGCCGGCGCCCACAAGGTCGCGATCATCCGCGCCGTGGCGCGGCGCGGGCTCATCGACACGCTCATCACCGACGACGTGACCGCCGAGCTCCTGCTCGGCGACGCCGCCGCCGATTGAAGGACCCAACACGGGAGGAGAACCACATGGCCGAGAGCCTCGAGGGCAAGGTCGCGCTCGTCACCGGCGCCGCATCCGGCATCGGGCTCGCGACGAGCGAGGCGCTGATCGCGGCGGGGGCGACCGTCGTCCTCGCCGACCGCGACGAGGCGGCGATGGCGGCGGTCGCCGCGCGGCTCGGCGCCGCGGCGATCCCGCTCCGCGTCGACCTCCTCGACCCGGAGAGCTGCGCCGGGATGGTGCCGGCGGCGCTCGACCGCGCCGGCCGCATCGACATCCTGCACTGCAACGCCGGCACCTACATCGGCGGCGACCTCGTCGAGACCGACGGCGCCGCCATCGACCGGATGCTGAACCTCAACGTCAACGCGGTGATGAAGAACGTCCGCGACGTCATCCCGCACATGACCGGGCGCGGCTCGGGCGACATCGTCGTCACCTGCTCGGTCGCCGGCCATTTCCCGGTGCCGTGGGAGCCGGTCTACTCGGGCTCGAAGTGGGCGATCACCTGCTTCGTGCAGACCATGCGCCGCCAGCTCAACAAGCAGGGCGTCCGCGTCGGCCAGGTCTCGCCCGGGCCGGTGGTCAGCGCGCTCCTCGCCGACTGGCCGGAGGAGAACCTGCGCAAGGCCAAGGAGTCGGGCAGCCTGATCGAGCCGGTCGAGGTCGCCGACGCGGTGATGTTCATGCTGACCCGGCCGCGCAACGTCACCATCCGCGACGTGATCGTGCTGCCGACCAACTTCGACATGTGACCCCGGCT
>CAZEGY010000291.1:1627-4583 GCA_964511815.1 uncultured Rhodovulum sp. | reverse complement strand
ACGCGCACGCCCTCGCGGGCGAGATCGGCGACGAGGTTGCGCGCCGACCACACCATCTGTCCGTAGAAGTCGCGCGGCACCGGCCCGAGCCGCGGCGCCGCCGCCGCCGCCCACACCCCGGTCAGGCAGTCCGCCTGAAGCGCGAGGCGGACGCGCACCGCCCGCCGCGCGTCGCGGCGCGTACCGATCATCTCGAGCGAAGCGGCGTCGAGAACCCCGAGCTGGCGCTGCAGATGCTCGGCCGCGAGCCGGACGGCGTAGAGCGCGAGCCCGAGGTCGCGCCCGGTCTTCAGCCGTCCGCCGAGCGCGTCCATGAAGGCGAGGTCGAAGGCCGCCGTGCCGGACTCCGGGCAATAGAACGGCCCCGACACCATGCCGCCGCCGGTGCAGGGCGCGCCGGTCACCCGCGAGAAGAAGACGACGTCGGGCCCGGCGTCGGCCGTTCCCGGCAAGGCCCGCCGCCACACCGCGCCGGCGTCGGCGACCGCGATCTCGGTGCGCCGCACGATCGACTGGACGTTGCCCGGCGCGACCGCGAGCGGCCCCCGCGCCGGCGCAGGGGCGAGCGTGGCCCACGCCCAGCCGGCGCCGGCGGTCGCCACGACGAGGGCGAGGGCGATACCGGCGAGCGTCCGCCGCCGGAGGGACATCCCCCGCCAGTTGCCCGTCGTCGCGCCCGTCTTCGTCATCGGGATACCCTCCGCCCTGCAAGGCCCGGGCGTTCGGTCTTGACGCCCGGACACGCCCGTGGTGCTTGGAGGCGACGGTCCGGCAAAGGTCTGAAGAAAGTGCTACGAGCCGCAAGATCAGGCGCGTTCGCCGCGCGGAACGCGCGATGAACGGCGTCGAGCGCCGGGCGCTCGCGCCGCTTCTCGGCTCGGTCGCGCTGCTGCTCGGCGCGCTCGCCTTCCAGTATATCGGCGGCATCGCGCCCTGCCCGCTCTGCATCGACCAGCGCTGGGCGCACGGCGTCGCCATCGCCCTCGGCCTCCTCGTGCTCGTCTGGCCACGGCGCGGGCTCGCCGTGCTCGCCGGCTTCGCGGTGCTCGTCGGCGCGGGGATCGCCCTCTATCACACCGGCGTCGAGCAGGCCTGGTGGGCGGGCCCGACGACCTGCACCGCGCCCGATCCCGGCGCGGTGCCGGCGGGCGAGCTCCTCGACCGCATCCTCGACACCCCGGTCGTCCTCTGCGACCAGGTCGCCTGGTCGTGGCTCGGCGTCTCGATGGCGGGCTGGAACGCGATCCTCTCGCTCGCGATCGCCGTCCTCTGGTTCCGTGCCGCGGCGGCGCGGGATTAGAGCGACTTCCAACCGGAGGGAATCGTCCGGTGATCAGGAAATCGCGCAATTCAAGAACCTGGAGCGGCCGGCCCGGCTCTGCCGGGACGGACCCCGCTCCAGGACGACCTACGCCTCGAGCTCGGCGTCCCAGTAGAGAAAGTCCATCCAGCTCACGTGCAGATGGTTCGGCGGGAACTTCCGGCCGGTGTTCTGGAGCTGCTCGGGCGTCGGGCGCACCGGCTTGCGGCGGAGGTGCATTCCGGCCTGCTTCAGGCTCTTCGAGCCCTTGTGGAGGTTGCAGGGCCCGCACGAGGCGACGACGTTCTCCCAGGTGGTCCGCCCGCCCCGGGAGCGCGGGACGACGTGGTCGAAGGTCAGGTGGTCGCGGTCGCCGCAGTACTGACAGATGAACTCGTCGCGCAGGAAGAGGTTGAAGCGGGTGAAGGCGGTGGTCCGCGCCGGCTTGACGTACTCCTTGAGCACGACCACCGAGGGGATGCGGAACTCGGTCGACGGCGAGCGGACCAGCGTGTCGTACTCGGCGACGACCACCACCCGCTCGAGGATCGTCGCCTTCACCGCCTCCTGCCACGGCCAGAGCGACAGGGGCAGGTACGAGAGGGGGCGATAGTCGGCGTTCAGCACCAGCGCCGGGTGATCGCGGGCGCCGCAGGGGCTCCGCACGAAGCTCGGCATGTGGGTGCATTGCAGCATCGGCAAAGTCCCTCGGGCGGCCGTCCGGACGGCACCGCCGGCGGCGGCGCGCGTGCGCGACCACGGTTGAAACTACATCTCGGCCGGTCCGGCTGACAAGACCCTACATGGAGAGCATTCGCCGCACCGCAGCGACAACATAGGCCACCCCCGCGACACGTCGATGACGCGGGCGACTCTCGCGGTGCCGCGGCTACCCCGCGTCGCCCATCCCGAGCCGCTCGCGGATGAAGCGGAGCGCGAGCCCGAGGCCGTCGGGCGCGATGCCGTGGCCGACCCCCCGCGAGACGTGGGTGAAGGTCTCGACCCCCGCCGCGGCGAGCGCGTCCGCGGCCTCCGCGAGGCTCTCGAACGGGACCACCGGGTCGGCATCGCCGTGGACGAGCAGCACGGGCGGCGCGGCACCCTTCTCCGCCGCGAGGCGCCCGGGCTCGAGCAGGCGGCCGGAAAAGCCGACGATGCCGGCGAGGGGCTCCCGCCGGCGCAGCCCGACGTGCAGCGCCATCATCGTGCCCTGGCTGAAGCCGACGAGCACCGTCCGCGACGGCGGCACGCCGGCGCCGGCGACCTCGTCGAGCCAGCGGTCGAGGAGCGAGAACGCCCGCTCGGCGGCGGCCGCGGCCACCGCCTCGGGCGTGCCGTCGAGCCACGGGATCGGGAACCACTGGTAGCCCGCCGGGCTCCCCGGGCAGCGCTCGGGGGCGTTCGGCGCGAGGAAGCGGGTGTTCGGCAGGTACGGCGCCAGGGGCTCGGCGAGCCCGATGAGGTCGTTGCCGTCCGCGCCATAGCCGTGGAGAAGGACGACGAGGCTGTCGGCGGTCCCGGAAGCGGCTGGCCGCTCGGGGCCGGTCAGGGTCGTCATCGCTCGTCCTCTCCTCGCACGCTCCGCCGCGGCCCCGGCTTAGCCCCGGCGCCGTCCGTCGGCAAGTCCGCGAGGATCAGTGCTCGGCCCGCTGCCCG
>CAZEGY010000291.1:0-1527 GCA_964511815.1 uncultured Rhodovulum sp. | reverse complement strand
CGGCGATGCATGACCCGGTAGTACGACCACAGGAGGCGCGCCGCGACCGACCGCCACGGCGTCCACGCGAGGCTCATCTCGCGCAGCGCGCGCTCCGAGGGGCGGGCGTCGAGCTCGAAGAGGTGGCGCGCCGCGTCCTGGAGCGCGAGGTCGCCCGGGGCGAAGACGTCGGCCCGCCCGAGCGAGAACATCGCGTAGATCTCGGCCGTCCACACCCCGATGCCGCGCAGCCGGGTCAGGGTGGCGACGAGCTCGGCATCCGGCAGCCCGCGCAGGGCGGCGAAGTCGAGGCCGCTCGCGGCGAGGGCGCGGCCGTAGGCGATCTTCTGGCGCGAGAGGCCGGCGGCGCGCAACGCCTCGTCCGACTGGGCGAGGAAGGCGGCGGGCTCGACGGCGCCGAGGGCGGCGACGCGGTTCCAGATCGCCGTCGCCGAGGCGGTCGAGACCTGCTGGCTGACGATCGCCGAGAGCAGCGTCTCGAACCCGTCCGCCCGCCGGCGGAGCGGCAGCGGTCCGGTCAGGGCGAGCGCCCGCGCGAAGCGCGGCTCCCGCCCGGCGAGCCACGCCGCCCCCTCCGCCACGTCGGCGTCGGTCTCGATGATGCGCGTCATGATGCGCGTCGTCCTCTCCTCCCCGGGCGGGCTCGTCCCGGCCCACCCGACCGCGACCACCCCACCGCGACCACCCCACCGCGAATCGCGCACGGCTTCAACCCGGGCGCCCACCGCACGCCCCGTCCGGGCTTGGCGGTCGCCCGCGACGGGGATAGAGACGAACCCATGCCCACCGCCGCCACCCTTCCCGACGCGCGCGCCCGCCGCAACCTCCGGGTGCTGGTGGCGGCGCAGGTCGTCCTCGGCTCGCAGATGCCGGTGACCTTCATCCTCGGCGGCCTCGCCGGCCAGCTTCTCGCCCCGAACCGCTGCCTCGCGACGCTGCCGATCTCGGTCATCATTCTCGGCTCGATGCTCTCGGCACCGCTCCTCGCCGACCTCATGCAGCGGCGCGGCCGGCGCCTCGGCTTCGCGATCGGCGCGGCCGGGGGCGGCGTCGGCTCGCTCCTCTCGGCGCTCGGCCTGCTTCAGGGCTCCTTCACCCTCTTCCTCGCCGGCTCGCTCCTCTCGGGCCTCTACATGTCGGCGCAGGGCTTCTACCGCTTCGCCGCCACCGACGGGGCGAGTGCCGCGTTCCGGCCGAAGGCGATCTCGATGGTGATGGGCGCCGGCCTCGCCTCGGCGATCCTCGGACCGCAGCTCGTCAAGCTGACGACCGACGCCCTCGCGCCCGTCCCCTTCGCCGGGGCCTACGTCGCCGCCGCCGTCCTCAACCTCGTCGGCGTCTGGGTCTTCCTCTTCCTCGACAGCCCGCGGCCGGCCCCGCCCGCCCCCGACGGCCCGAGGGCGCGCTCGCGGATGGAGCTCCTGCGCACCCCGAAGATCGCCGTCGCGATGGTCTGCGGCATGGTCTCCTACGCGCTGATGAACCTGGTGATGACCTCGACGCCGCTCGCCATCGTCGGCTGCGGCT
>CAZEGY010000290.1:0-4583 GCA_964511815.1 uncultured Rhodovulum sp. | reverse complement strand
CCGGGCGGCCCACCAGGCGGTCCCGGGCGCGGAGCCCGCGCCGGCCGCGGGCGTTGTCCCGGTGGCGGCGCCGCGCTAGAGGTGACTGCCGACCCGAGGGACGCCCGATGAGAAGAACGTTCGATCGACGCAGCGGCTTCCGCCCGCTCCCCCCGCTTCCTGCGCTCCCCGCGTTCGCCGGAGCCGCGTGAGCTTGGCGGGCAGGACGCACCGCGGGGGCCTGCGCGGCTTCCTGCGCCTCCTGGCGCGCCCGGTGCGCAAGGCGCGGGGGCGGGACGGGGTCGTGCTCCAGCCCTACCGCGGCTACGGCTCGACGTCGCGGATCTTCGTGATCGGGCGGGCGTTCTGGCAGCGCACCGACCGCGCCGACGGCGAGAGCGAGCTCCGCGACCTCGTCCGCCGCATCCGCCGGCGCCCGGTGCGCGGCGCGCGCCTCGTCGCCCGCTTCTACGGGGCCGAGACCACGGTCGAGACCGACGACGACGGCTACTTCCGCGTCGAGATGGCGCCGGGCGGGCCGGTGCCGCGCGATCGGCTGTGGCACGCGCTCGACATCGAGATGCTGGCGCCCGCGCGCCTCCGCACCACCGCCGAGGTCTACGTCCCCCCCGACACCGCGCGGGTGGTGGTGATCTCCGACATCGACGACACGGTGATGGTGACGGGCGTCGTCAACAAGGCGGCGATGATCTGGCGGCTGTTCGTCCAGGACGCCCACGACCGCACCGTCTTCCCCGGCGTCTCGCACCTCTACCGGGCGCTTCACGCCGGCGCCGGCGGCGACGAGGCCAACCCGATGATCTACGTCTCGCGGGCGCCGTGGGGCCTCTACGACGTGCTGGAGAGCTTCTTCCAGCGGCACGACATCCCGGTCGGGCCGATCCTCTTCCTCCGCGAGTGGGGGGTGAACTGGCGTCACCCGCTGCCCCGCCGGGCGACCGACCACAAGCGCATCCTGATCGACGCGATCATGGCGCTCTACGAGCGCCTGCCCGTCGTCCTGATCGGCGACAGCGGTCAGCACGACCCCGAGGTCTACGCCCGGATCGTCGCCGGGCACCCCGGCCGCATCCGCGCCGTCTACATCCGCGACGTCGCCGCCGCCGGGCGCGAGCGCGCCGAGGAGGTGACCGCGCTCGCCGAGACGCTCAGGCGCGACGGCGGCCACCTCGTCCTCGCCGCCGACAGCCGGGCGATGGCCGAGGACGCCGCCCGCCTCGGCCTCATCGCCCCGGCGGCGGTGGCGGCGGTGGCCGAGCGCGTCGAGGAGCGCGGAGATGCCGAGGAGCTTCCGCGCGACGCCGCCGCGCCGTAAGGTCGCCGCGCCGCGATCACGGAGGCGAGAGATGGCGATCGGACGATACCTGCTGCTGGCCGGGGGCGCGCTCGCGCTCCTCGCGTGCCAGGACACCACCGGAACGGCGCCGGTGCCCTCGGGCGGCTCCGCCGGGGCAATGGGCGAAAGCTACTGCGAGGTTCCGCCGAGCGACCCCGACGACATGGCGAACTGGAACAAGCTCTGCAACGACGACGGCCGCCGCTAGGGCGACGTCCGACCGGACGGACCCGTCCGGTGGTCGCGGCATCGCGCCACCCACGACTCCACAGGGACGGCCCGGCTCTGCCGGGACGGACTCCGCTCTACGGGGGCGGCGCCTCGGCGTCGCGTGCGGCACCGGGCGGACCGACCCGCGCCGTCAGCTCGCGGGCGGGCCGCGGCGCGGCGTCCGGGTCCGGCCACGACGGGTCGGCGCAGAAGAGTGTGATCCCGTCGCGGCAGCCCTCGGGCACGGGCGGCGTCTCCGGCCGGTCGGCGGCGGCGAGGAGCGGCACGAGCAGCAGGACGGCGAGGCGCATGACCTTCAGCCGAAGGTCTCGGTGACTTCGTACATCACCGGCTCGAAGGTCTTGCAGAGCGCGGCGATGTCGCGGTTGCGCCGGCGCATCTCCTCCGAGCGCAGCATGGCGAGGAAATCCTCGCGCTGCCGCCACTGGGAGTAGTTGGCGATCCGGGTCTGGGCGTCGTTGACGTGGAGCGCCGCGCCGAGAAAGCCCGGCTGGCGGCTGATGAAGACGGCATAGGCGTCGTGGAGCAGCTCGAGCAGGTCGTGGCAGGTGCCGGGCGACACGTCGAAGGTGGTGATGACGGTCTGTAGCGTGGCGTCGCGGGTAATGCTGGGCATCGTCTCCTCCTGGCGGGCGGAAGTGTAGCAGCAAACCGCGCGCGGGTAACCGGCGGTTAAGCCCGCCGCGGTCGGATGGGCCGCGGAAGGAGCCCCGCCGATGGCCGCCCCCCGCCTCGCCCGCGCCCTCGCCCTCGCCCTCGCCGCGGGCCTCGCCCTCCCGTTCGCGGACGCGACCGCCGCCCGCGCCGGCGCCTGGCCGCGCGAGCGCGGCGAGGTCTTCCTCTCCTTCGGCCAGCAGGCCTCGACCGGCGCCACCACCCTCCTCGGCGCCGTCACCGACATCCGCAGCTGGAGCTCGGTCTACGCCGAGTACGGCCTGACCGGGCGGCTGACCGTCGGCCTCGACGCCGGCCTCGGGCACGGGCGGGACCAGCGCGTCGAGGCGGTGCTCGGCTTCGCGCGGCTGCCGGTGTGGTCGCCCGGCGCGCACCGGGTCGCGGTCGATCTCGGCGTCGGCACGCTCGCCACGACCGACACCGGGCGCCAGACCCGCGTCCGGGTCGGCCTCGCCTGGGGGCGCGGCCTCGCCGGCGGGGCGCGGCGCTGGATGCGGGCGGGGGGGTGGCTCGGCATGGAGGCCTCGGCCGAGCTCCGCGAGCCCGCCGGCGAGGTCGCGCTCAAGGCCGATTTCACCGCGGGGCTCAAGCCCGGCGCGCGCTGGATGCTGATCGGGCAGGCGCAGACCGGCTACTACCCCGACGTGGGCGGGGTCGTCCGGCTCGCCCCCTCGGTGGTGCGCAAGCTGTCGGAGCGCAGCCACCTCCAGCTCGGCGCGACGGCCGAGGTGGTCGGCGCGCCCGCCCTCGGCCTGAGCGGCGCCGTCTGGTTCAGTTTCTGAGGCGGCCCGCCGGCGCCTCGGCGAACCCCGGGAGCGCCGCGCCCGCGGGGAGAAAGCGCGCGGTCACGTCGCGGACGGCGATGTCGGCGATGCGGACGACGCCCTTGCCCGGCCCGAGGAGGTCGAGGCCGACGTGGGCGTAGAGCGCCCGCGCGTCCCAGACGAGATCGACCCCGGGCAGGGGCAGGGGGCCGATGACGGCGCGACGGACGAGGATCTGGCCGTGCGTCCGGAACTCGGCCGGCGGCGCCGCGAGCACGAGCCCCGCGACCGCGCGCCCGTGGGCGCCGCCCGCCCAGCCGGCGATCCGCACCGAGGCGAGCGCGCCGCGCAGCGCCTTGACGCGGGCGACGACCTCGACGAAGCCGCCGGGCGGCAGCGGCAGCTCGCCCATGTAGCGCAGGCGCTGGATCGGGGCGATCTTGCGCGTCTCGAGGCAGGTCCCGAAGTCGGGGTCGCCGGTGGCGAGGCGGGCGAACGGCGCTTCGTCGTAGGTCGGCGTGTCGGGGGTGCCGTCGCCCCACGACCAGTCGTCGAGGCCCTCGGCGAAGGCGGGCGGCATCAGGTCGAGGACCGGGCGGACGGTGGACATGGCGGAACCCCTCTCCGGCGCGGCCCGGCCGCGCGCCGTCCTCTATCGGTCGGCGATGGTTAACGTTCGGTTACCGCGGCGCGGCGGGCGTTAACCCTTCCCGGGGGCCGGCGAGCCGTCCGGCGAGCCCGGCGTCGATCAGCGCGATCGTCTCGGGGATGCCGTAGAGGGCGATGAAGCCGCCGAAGCGCGGCCCCTGCCTCTCACCGAGCAGCACCTCGTAGATCGCCCCGAACCAGGCGCGGAGCGGGTCGAAGCCGTGGTCCCTGCCGACGGCGTAGACGAGGTTCTGGAGCTCCTCGGCGTCGGCCGGGCCGTCCCACCTCTTCAGCCGGTCGCGGAGATCGGCGAGGGCGGCGGCCTCCATCGCGTCGGGGGCGCGGTACTTCTTCGCCGGGCGGACGAAGTCCTCGAAGTAGCGCACCGCGTGGCCGGCGGCGGCATCGAGGCCGGGGTGGGTCTCCGGGCTCGCGCCCGGGGCGTAGCGGTTGAGGAAGCCCCAGAGCTGGGCCTTGTCGTGGGCGTTGGCGGCGCTCGCGAGGTTGAGGAGCATCGAGAACGGCACCACCATGTCGGAAGCCGGCGGCTGGCCGCGGTGGATGTGCCAGACCGGGTTGGCGAGCCGCCCCGCCGCGTCCTGCCCGTCGAAGGCGCGGAGCTGCTGGTGGTACTCGTCGACGTTCTTGGGGATGACGTCGAAGTAGAGGCGCTTGGCGGTCTTGGGCTTGCCGTACATGAAGTACGACAGGCTCTCCGGCCCGGCATAGGTCAGCCACTCGTCGATGGTCAGGCCGTTGCCCTTCGACTTCGAGATCTTCTCGGCGTTCTCGTCGAGGAAGAGCTCGTAGGTGAAATGGTTCGGCGCCCGCCCGCCGAGGATCTCGCAGATCGCGTCGTAGATCGGGGTGTTGGTCGAGTGGTCCTTGCCGTACATCTCGAAGTCGACGTCGAGCGCCGCCCAGCGCGC
>CAZEGY010000289.1:0-4589 GCA_964511815.1 uncultured Rhodovulum sp. | reverse complement strand
AACGACGAGGAGGCTCCCGGCATGAACTGCGTCTTCATCCAGCTTCGCTGCCGCCCGGGGCGCACCTACGAGGTCGCCGACGCGATCTACGACCGGGAATTCGCCTCCGAGCTCTACTCGACGAGCGGCGAGTACGACCTGCTGCTCAAGGTCTACATCCCCGAGGGCGAGGACGTCGGGCGCTACATCAACGAGAAGATCTTCGACATCCCCCACGTCGACCGCAGCCTGACGACGCTGACCTTCAAGGCGTTCTGAGCGATGATCGCCGACTGGGACGACGCCTACGCCAACACCCCCCACATCCCCGGCGGCGACGGCTACCCGGCGCGGTGGGAGGCGGCGGCGGCGGCGTTCCGGGCGTCGCTGCCGGCGGAGCGGGTGCGCGCGGGCGTCGCCTACGGGCCGCATCCGCGGCAGGCGGTCGACCTCTTCCTGCCCGAGGGCGCGGCGCGGGGGCTCGTCGTCTTCGTGCACGGCGGCTACTGGATGCGCTTCGACCGCGGGCTGTGGTCGCACCTCGCCGGCGGGCCGCTCGCCCGCGGCTGGGCGGTGGCGATGCCGGGCTACGTCCTGACCCCCGAAGCGCGGATCGCCGACATCACCGCGATGATCGGGCAGGCGGTCGTCCGGGCCGCGGAGGAGGTTCCCGGGCCGCTCCGTCTCGGCGGGCACTCGGCCGGCGGGCATCTCGTGGCGCGGATGGTCTGCGAGGACGGGCCGCTCCCCGCGGCGGTGGCGGAGCGGGTCGAGCGGGTGGTGTCGATCAGCGGCCTCCACGACCTGCGGCCGCTCCTCCGCACGGCGATGAACGCGACCCTCGGGCTCACCCCCGGCGAGGCGGCGGCCGAGAGCCCGGTCCTCCTCGCGCCCCGGCCGGGGGCGCGGGTCCACGCCTGGGCGGGCGACGCCGAGCGGCCGGAGTTCGTGCGGCAGACGACGCTCCTCGCCAACGTCTGGACCGGGCTCGGGGCCGACATGGCGCAGACGATCGAGCCGCGGCGCAACCACTTCACCGTGCTCGAGGGGCTGACCCATCCCGGCTCGGGGCTCGTCGAGGCGCTCGCCGGCGAGAGCTGGCCGTGAAGTCGCACGCCCGCGCCGTCGTCATCGGCGGGGGCGTCGTCGGCTGCTCGGTGCTCTACCACCTGGCGCGGGCCGGGTGGACCGACGTGATGCTGATCGAGCGCTCGGAGCTGACCGCCGGGTCGAGCTGGCACGCGGCGGGCGGGTTCCACACGCTGAACGGCGATCCCAACGTCGCCAAGCTCCAGGCCTACACCGTCTCGCTCTACCGCGAGCTCGAGGAGGCGTCGGGGCAGTCGTGCGGACTGCACCTGACCGGGGGCGTGATGATGGCGGGGACGCCCGAGCGGATGGACTTCCTCCGCCTCGCCCACGCCAAGGGGCGCTGCCTCGGGATGGACACCGAGATCATCACGCCCTCCGAGGCGGCGGCGATGTTCCCGCTGATCGACCCGTCGCACTTCGTCGGGGCGCTGTGGGATCCGGTCGAGGGCCACCTCGATCCGGCGGGGACGACGCACGCCTACGCCAGGGCGGCGCAGAAGCTCGGGGCGACGATCGTGCTCAGGAACCGCGTCGTCGAGCTGACCCAGGAGCCGGGGGGCGCGTGGAACGTCGTCACCGAGCACGGCACCGTCCAGGCCGAGCACGTCGTCAACGCCGGCGGGCTCTGGGCGCGCGAGGTCGGGCGGATGGTCGGGCTCGAGCTGCCGGTGCTCGCCATGGAGCACATGTACCTCCTGACCGAGCCGATGGCGGAGGTCGCCGAGTTCAACGCCCGGACCGGGCGCGAGATGGTCGGCGTCCTCGACCTGCCGGGCGAGATCTACACCCGGCAGGAGCGGGGCGGCGTGCTGCTCGGCACCTACGAGAAGGACTGCCGGCCGTGGTCGCCGCGGACGACGTCGTGGGACTTCGGGCACGAGCTCCTCCAGCCCGACCTCGACCGGATCGCGCCGAGCCTCGAGGTCGGGTTCTCGCATTTCCCGGCGCTGGAGCGGGTCGGGATCAAGCAGGTGATCAACGGGCCGTTCACCTTCGCGCCGGACGGCAACCCGCTCGTCGGGCCGGTGCAGGGGCTGACGAACTTCTGGGTGGCGTGCGCGGTGATGGCCGGCTTCAGCCAGGGCGGCGGGGTCGGGCTCGTCCTCGCCAACTGGATGACGCAAGGCGACCCCGGGCACGACGTCTTCGGCATGGACGTGGCGCGCTTCGGCGAGTGGGCGACGCTCCGCTACACCAACGCCAAGGTGCGCGAGAACTACGCCCGGCGCTTCTCGATCCGCTTCCCCAACGAGGAGCTCGCGGCGGCGCGGCCACAGCAGACGACGCCGCTCTACGACATCCAGGTCGGCGAGAACCGCGCGGTGATGGGGGTGACCTGGGGCCTCGAGGTGCCGCTCTGGTACGCGCCCGAGGGCGCCGCGGCGGAGGACGTGCTGTCGTTCCACCGCTCGAACGACTTCGCCGCCGTCGGCGAGGAGGTGCGGGCGGTCAGGGGCGGCGTCGGCGTCACCGAGATCGCCAACTTCGCCAAGTTCCGGGTGGCGGGGCCGGGGGCCGGGGCGTGGCTCGACGGCCTCCTCGCGGGCGCGCTGCCGCGGACCGGGAGGATCGCGCTCTCGCCGATGCTGAACGACGCCGGCAAGCTCATCGGCGACTTCACCGTGGCGAAGCGGGCCGAGGACGAGTTCCTGATCTGGGGCTCGTCGGCGGCGCAGATCCACCACCTGCGCTGGTTCGAGGCCCACCTGCCCGAGGGATCGCCGGTGACGGTCGAGCGCCTCGGCATGCGGCTCATGGGGCTGATGATCGCCGGGCCGCGGGCGCGGGCGGTGCTGGCGGCGCTCGTCGACCACGACGTCTCGAACGCGGCGTTCCGCTTCATGGACCACCGGGCGATGGACGTCGGCGGGGTGCCGGCGCTGGTCAACCGGCTGAGCTACACCGGCGATCTCGGTTACGAGATCTGGGTCGAGCCCTGCTACCTGCGCACGCTCTATCGCGCGGTCAAGGCGGCGGGGGCGGACGCGGGCATCGTCGACTTCGGGATGCGGGCGCTGCTCTCGATGCGGCTCGAGAAGAACTGGCCGACGTGGTTCGCCGAGCTCCGCCCGATCTACGGGGCGGCCGAGGGCGGCATGGAGCGGTTCGTGCGGCTCTCCAAGGACTTCGTCGGCCGCGATGCGGCGGTGCGCGAAGCGGCGGCCGGCCCGCGGCTCCGGCGCGTCGGCCTCGCGGTCGACGCGGAGAACGCCGACGTGATGGGCGACGAGCCGATCTGGGCACGGGTGGCGCGCGACTTCGGCGCGGTGCCGCCCTCCCACGGCCACGGCGCCCCGCGCTTCGAGGCCGACGGCACCGCGGTCCCGGTCGCCGACGCGCGCGTCGATGGCGACTGGCGGGTGGCGGGCTGGGTGACCTCGGGCGGCTACGGCCACTCGGTCGGGCTGTCGCTGGCGCAGGGCTATCTCCCGGCGGAGCTGGCGACGCGGGCGGAGGACGGGCTCTTCGAGGTCGAGATCCTCGGGGTGCGCCAGCCCGCGCGGATTCTGGCCGAGGCGCCGTTCGACCCCGACGGGAGCCGAATGCGGGGTTGAACCGAAGGTCCGCAATCCGTCTGCTGGCGCCCGACGATCGGCGTGATGCGCTGACACGATGCCCCGAACCGATGCCGGGGAACCGGAACACTCGAGGAGGCGACGATGGCGAAGATGCACGGCACGCCCTGCTGGTACGAGCTCTCCACCGCGAAGGGGGCGCTCGGCGCCGCCGGGGAGTTCTACGGCACGGTGCTCGGCTGGACGGCCGAGGATTCGGGGATGGAGGGCTTCGCCTACCACCTCGCGAGGGCGGGCGGCGACCTCGTCGCCGGGCTGATGGAGACGCCCGACGACGCCGGCGGGATGCCGCCGTTCTGGATGATCTACTTCGCCGTCGACGACGCCGACAAGGCGGCGGCCGACATCGCGGCCGCCGGCGGCGCGGTCCACCGCGCGCCCGCCGACATCCCCGACACCGGCCGTTTCGCCGTCGTCGGCGACCCGCAGGGGGCGGGCTTCGGCATCCTCCAGCCGGCGCCGATGGCGGACGGGCCGCCGGCGGGGCGGGCCTTCGACATGGGCAAGGCCGGGCACGGCAACTGGAACGAACTGATGACCACCGACCCGGAGGCGGGGTTCCGCTTCTACGCCGACCTCTTCGGATGGGAGAAGAGCCAGGCCGTCGACATGGGGGAGATGGGAACCTATCAGCTCTTCTCCCACGACGGCGCCGACATCGGCGGGATGATGGGCCTCGGCAACGCGCCGGTGCCGGGGTGGCTGCCCTACTTCGGGGTGAACGGGGTGACGGCGGCGATCGGACGGATCGAGGCCGGCGGCGGCAAGCTCGCCCACGGGCCGATGGAGGTGCCGGGCGGCGCCTTCATCGCCGTGGCGCAGGACCCGCAAGGCGCGTGGTTCGCCGTCGTCGGACCGAAGGACGCGGCCTGAGAGATCTCCGCGAAAGGGCTCCGATGCGCCCGGAGGCCGCGCCGTCTCGCGCGCGAGACGGGGGTCAAG
>CAZEGY010000288.1:0-4595 GCA_964511815.1 uncultured Rhodovulum sp. | reverse complement strand
GGTCGGGCCGATCAGCATGATGTTCGACTTCTGCAGCTCGACGTCGGTGTTCTTCGTCGCGTGGTTCAGCCGCTTGTAGTGGTTGTGCACCGCGACCGAGAGCACCCGCTTGGCCACCTGCTGGCCGATGACGTAGTCGTCGAGGACCTTGCAGATCTCCTGCGGCGTCGGCACCCCGTCCGAGGACTTGACGAGATTGCTCTTCGTCTCCTCGCGGATGATGTCCATGCACAGCTCGACGCACTCGTCGCAGATGAACACCGTCGGGCCCGCGATCAGCTTGCGGACCTCATGCTGACTCTTGCCGCAGAACGAGCAGTAGAGTGTATTCTTCGCGTCGCCGCCGCTCGACTTGCTCATGCCACGCCTCCGGCTTGCGCCACACTTTCCGTCGCCATCAACCTAGCTCCCCTCGCGGAGAGGGGAACCCCATCCATTAGGGCATGTCCGCCCGGGGGAACACAAGCCCAAAGGCGCAGCCCCGCCGTCTCCCGGCGCGCGCTCACGAAGCCTTGGTTTCCGCGATTTCGCGCTGGGTGACGATCTCGTCGATGTGCCCCCAGTCCTTGGCCTCCTCCGGCGTCATGTAGCGGTCGCGCTCGAGCGCGGCCTCGACGACGTCGATCGGCTGGCCGGAGTGCTTCGCGTAGATCTCGTTCAGGCGCTTCTTGATCTTCAGGGTCTGCTCGGCGTGGATCATGATGTCCGTCGCCTGCCCCTGGTAGCCGCCCGAGGGCTGGTGGACCATGATCGAGGCGTTCGGGAGCGAGTAGCGCATCCCCTTGTTGCCCGAGATCAGCAGGAGCGACGCCGCCGAGGCCGCGAGCCCGACGCAGATCGTCGAGACCGGCGGGCGGATGTACTGCATGGTGTCGTACATCGACAGGCCGGCGGTGACGACACCGCCCGGGCTGTTGATGTACATGGAGATTTCCTTCTTCGGGTTCTCGGCCTCGAGGAAGAGGAGCTGCGCCACGACGAGCGTCGACATGCCGTCGTGGATCGGCCCCGAGACGAAGATGATCCGCTCCTTCAGGAGGCGCGAGAAAATGTCGTATGCACGCTCGCCCCGGGCGGTCTGCTCGACCACCATCGGCACGAGGTTCATGTACGTCTCGATCGGGTCTTTCATGGGGAAACTTGCCTTTCGATGCCCGGACGTCCGCGCGTGCGCGCCACGGTTGCAGAAGCAATAGTCATCGCCGCCGCCGTCCGCAAGGGTCGCCACCCGCCCGAATCGAGCCCGAATCCCCCGGGGCCGCGACCCGCGCCCGGCACCGCCCAACCCGACGAGAGCCCTCGATGACACCCTTCCTCGCCCTCGCCGCCCTCCTCCTCGAAGCCGCCGCCGGCTACCCCGACGCGGTCTTCCGCGCCGTCCGCCATCCGGTGGTCTGGATCGGCGCGCTGATCGCCCTTCTCGACCGGAGGTTGAACGATCCCGGCCTCCCCGCCGCCGCCCGCCGGCGCCGCGGCCGGCTCGCGCTCGCCGTCGTCCTCGCAGCGGCGGCCGTCCCCGCCGCCGGCGTGCAGGCGCTGGCGGCAGGATGGGCGGGCGCCCTCGTCCTCGCCGTCCTCGCGAGCAGCCTCCTCGCCCAGCGGAGCCTCGCCCGCCACGTCGCCGCGGTCGCCGCGGCGCTCGACGCCGGCGGCCTCGTCGCCGGGCGGGCGGCGGTCGCGCGCATCGTCGGCCGCGACCCCGAGGCCCTCGACGCCGCCGCCGTCTCCCGCGCCGCGATCGAGAGCCTCGCCGAGAACTTCTCCGACGGGGTCGTCGCCCCCGCCCTCTGGCTCGCCGTCGCCGGGCTCCCCGGGGGCGCGGCCTACAAGGCGGTCAACACCGCCGACAGCATGATCGGCCACCTCGACGACCGCCACCGCGACTTCGGCCGCGCCAGCGCCCGCCTCGACGATCTCCTGAACCTCCCCGCCTCGCGCCTCTCGGCGGCGCTCCTGACCGCCGCCGCCCTCGTCGTCCCCGGCGCCTCGCCGCGCGGCGCCTGGGCCGCGGTGCGCCGCGACGCCCGCCGGCACCGCTCGCCGAACGCCGGCTGGCCCGAGGCGGCGCTCGCCGGCGCCCTCGGCTTCGCCCTCGGCGGACCGCGCAGCTACGGCGGTCTCGTCGTCGACGACGGCTACATGGGCACCGGCGGCCGCCGCGACCTCGGCCCCGCCGACATCCGCCGCGCGCTCCGCCTCTACCGCACCGCCGACGCGCTCCTGATCGCCCTCGTCGCCCTCTGGGCGCTCGCGCTCTGGACGCTCGCCCGCGCCCTCTAACGCAGGATCGGGTCGAGCGACGCCGCCGACAGCGGCTCGGCGCCGGCGTCGGTGACGAGCGAGGTCCGCGCCAGGGTCATCGCGTGGCCGCGGGCCTCGTCGAAGAGGATCATGTGGAGGAAGAAGACGTTGCCCGGCCGCACCGCGTAGGCCTGCCCGGCGTAGGCCATCGGCCAGTCCATCCAGTTCGGCGCGAAGGTCGTGCCGAGCGAGTAGCCGCAGGCGTTGAGCTTCGCCGCCCCGAACCCGTGCGCGTCCATCACCCGGGCGTGCGCGTCGAAGGCGTCGCCGAGCGGATTGCCCGGCCGCAGCGCGCCCTCGGCGGCGAGCAGCCCCTCCCGACAGGCCGCGTGCATGGCGAGAACCCGGGGATCGGGGCGCCCGACGATCACCGTCCGCATCAACGCCGCGTGGTAATGCCGCCACGCGGCCGCGAATTCGAGGGTCAGCAGGTCGTCGGCGCCGAGCGTGCGCCGGCCCGAGTAGTAGCGGCACATCAGCGCCCCCGGCCCCGAGCCGATGATCTGCTCGTTCGCCGGATCGTCGCCGCCGCCGCGGTAGATCGCGCCCTGGAGCTCGGCGAGGATGTCGCCCTCGAAGGCGCCCGGTCCCGTCGCCGCGACGGCGGCGTCGAGGGCGGCGTCGGCGAGGCGCGCCGCCTCGCGGTGGCAGGCGATCTCGGCCGGGCTCTTCACCGCACGAAGCTCGGTGACGAGCAGCGAGGCGTCGACGAGGCTCGCCAGCCCGTCGAGCGCCGCCGCGACCCGCTGGCCCTTGGCGGCGGTGAGGCCGTAGGCGTCCCACTCGACCCCGATCCGCCGCCCCGCGAGCCCGAGGCCGGCAAGCAGGTCGCGAAGCTCGGCCTCCGGGCGGGCGTCGGCGGCATCGCGCCAGATGCGCACGTCGTCGATCCGCGAAGTGAAGCGCGCCTGGAGGCGGTCGGCGGAACGGGTGAGCAGCACGAGGGTCCCGTCGGCGCGGAGGACGAGCGCCTGGAAGTGGACGTAGCCGAAGGTGTCGTAGCCCGTCAGCCAGTACATGCTCTCCTGCCGGAAGAGGACGAGCGCGTCGAGCCCCGCCCCGGCCATCGCCGCGCGGGTCGCGGCCTCGCGCGCGGCGAACTCGGCGGGCGCGAAGTGGAGGTTGGCGCGATCGAGCGCGGTCATCGGCGGGCTCCCCCCGGACTGGTTGCCCGCCCTCCATAGACCGCGGCACGCCGGCGGACCAGCCGATCCCCCCCGGGGCGCCCCCGCGCCGCGATTGCCCCGGGATCGCCGGAAGGACCTCCGCGTCCTGCTCGTCGACACGCCGCGCGCGACAGGATATTGCCGAAGGCACGCGGCGAGGCCAGTCTGGCCCCCCGGGCGGCGCGAGAGACTCGCCTTCCCCGGGGACGGTTCAGGGCCGCCGACACGAAGAAAAACCCCCGGGGGAAGAAACGCCATGTCCGACGAACTCAAGCGCGAGGCACTCGCCTATCACGCGGCCGAGCCCGCGGGGAAGCTCCAGATCCTGCCGACGAAGCCGATGGCGACCCAGCGCGACCTGTCGCTCGCCTACAGCCCGGGCGTCGCCTACGCCTGCGAGGCGATCGCCGACGATCCCGCCGCCGCCGCGCTCTACACCGGCCGGGCGAACCTCGTCGCCGTCATCTCCAACGGCACCGCCGTCCTCGGCCTCGGCAACATCGGCGCGCTCGCCTCGAAGCCGGTGATGGAGGGCAAGGCCGCGCTCTTCAAGAAGTTCTCGGGCATCGACGTCATGGACCTCGAAGTCGACGAGACCGACGTCGACGCCTTCGTCGAGGCCATCGCCCGGCTCGAGCCGACCTTCGGCGGCATCAACCTCGAGGACATCTCGGCGCCGGCCTGCTTCGAGATCGAGAAGCGGCTGAAGGCACGGATGAACATCCCGGTCTTCCACGACGACCAGCACGGCACGGCGATCGTCACCGCCGCCGGCATCCTCAACGCCCTCGAGGTCACCGGCCGCCGGATCGAGGACACCCGGATCGCCTGCAACGGCGCCGGCGCCGCCGCTCTCGCCTGCCTCGACCTCCTCGTCTCCTTCGGCGCCTCGAAGGACAACATCCTCGTCTGCGACCGCAAGGGCGTCATCCACGCCGAGCGTCCCGACCTCGACCAGTACAAGGGCGCCTACGCCGCCAAGACCGCCAAGCGCACCCTCGCCGAGGCGATCGAGGGCGCCGACATCTTCCTCGGCCTCTCGGCCAAGGACTCGGTCACCCCCGAGATGGCCGCCTCGATGGCGCCGAAGCCGATCGTCGTCGCGATGTCCAACCCCGACCCCGAGAT
>CAZEGY010000287.1:0-4628 GCA_964511815.1 uncultured Rhodovulum sp. | reverse complement strand
AGCGGCGGGCCGGCGGTCGCGGCCGGCGCCGGGGTCTTTGTCGCCGCGACGGCGCGCCTCGCCGGGCGTGTCGAGGTCGGAGAGGGGGCGAGCGTGTTCTTCGGGTGCCGCGTCGCGGCCGCCCCGGGGGCGTCCATCGTCATCGGCGCGGGCAGCAACGTCCAGGACAACACCGTGCTCGACGTGCCGGACGGACGCCTCGTCATCGGGCCGGACACGACGGTCGGCCACAACGTCGCGATCGGCGCGGCGACGATCGGGCGGCGGAGCCTCGTCGGGATCGGCTGCCGGCTCGCGGCGGGGACCGTCGTCGAGGACGACGTGCTCGTCGCGGCGGGCGCGGTGACCGAGCCCGGCCAGCGCCTCGCCGCGGGGTGGCTCTGGGGCGGCCGTCCCGCACGCCGGCTCTCGCCGCTCGACCCGGCGCGGCGGGAGATGATGGCGGCGACGGTCGAGCACTATCGCGCCTATGGCGCGGCCTACGACCGGGCGCAGCGGGCGGCCGGCCGGTGAGCGCGTCCGGCGGCGCCGGCGTGCAACTCTACGTTGTGTCTTGCGCCGCGGCGCGGGTTGGGGGAGGAGAGGCGACGAGCGGCGGAGGAGGGCGGAGATGAGCACGGCCGAGCGCAAGGCCCGCGAGCGGCGCCAGCGCGAGCGCGCCTTCCTCGACGCGGCGCTCGCCCTTCTCGACCGCGACGACTGGCAGGCGGTCACCGTCGAGCAGATCGCCGAGCGCGCCGAGTACGCCAAGGGCACGGTCTACCGGCACTTCCCGTCGAAGGACGACCTCTACGTCCGCCTCGCCGCCGACTGGATGGAGGGCACCCGCGCCGCGCTCGCCGCCATCGACGCCGACCGCCCCTTCGAGACCGTCCTCGACGAGGCGCTGAGGCTCGCGTGGCAGCGCGCCACCGGCGACCGGGTCCATGCCCGGCTCCTCCGCCACGTCCAGCGGGCGGATTTCCTCGCCGGGGTGGCGCCCGAGAGCCGCACCGCGCTCGCCCGCGCCGACGCGGCGGTGGGCGAGCTTCTCGCCGGCCTCGTCGGGCTCGGCGTCGAGGAGGGCGCGATCCCGCCCGCCGCGGAGGAGCCGCGGCTGTTCGCGCTCTCGGCGCTCCTCGCCGGCGCGGTCGCCCTCGGCGGCCGGCCCGGGGTCGACGACCCGGGCCGGGTTCTCGCCGACGCGGCGCTCGCGATCCTCAGGCGGCCCTGGTGACCGCGTCGAGCATGGTCTCGCCGCCGCTCACGTCGCAGACGCCCGGGGACGCCTCGAGGTTCAACACCTTCACGGCGCCGTCCTCGGCGAGGAGCGCGTAGCGCTTCGAGCGGCCGAGGAGGCCGGCGGCGGCGTTGCTGAAGTCGAGGCCGAGCGCCCGGGTGAAGGCGCCGTCCGCGTCGGAGAGCATCCGGATGCCGGCGGCGTCGGCGCCGGTCGCCTCGCCCCAGGCCATCATCACGTGGGGGTCGTTGACCGAGACGCAGGCGATCTCGTCGATGCCGGCGGCGCGGAGCTTGTCGGCGACGCGGATGAAGCTCGGGACGTGGACCGTCGAGCAGGTGCCGGTGTAGGCGCCGGGCAGGCCGAAGAGCACGACCCTGCGCCCGGCGAGGAGGTCGGCGCCGGTCACCGGGCGGATCCCGTCCGCGGTCTTTTCGAGGAAGGTCGCCTCTGGGAGCTTGTCGCCCGTCGCTATCGTCATCGGCCCGGCCCTTTCGCAGGTTGCAGGAGGTGAGGGCCGACATATAGACGAGCGGGGGGCCAAGCCAACGGGGAAGGAGCGCGACATGGAGGAGGGACCCGACCCGCGGCAGGCGTGGAACCGGGCGCGGATCGTCGTCGTCGGCGCCGGGCAGGCGGGCGCCGCCCTCGTCGCGAAGCTCCGCGCCCTCGGGCACGCGGGGCCGCTGACCCTCGTCGGCGACGAGCCGGTGCCGCCCTACCAGCGCCCGCCGCTGTCGAAGGCCTACCTCAAGGGCGAGGCGACGCGCGAGCGGCTGTTCCTGCGGCCGGAGAGCTTCTACGCGGGCGCCGGCATCGAGCTCCTCACCGGCACCCCGGCCGTGGCGATCGACCGCGCCGGCCGCGCCGTCGTCCTCGCCGACGGGCGGCGGCTCGCCTACGACCTCCTCGCCCTGACGACCGGCGCCCGGCCGCGGCGGCTGCCCGCCGACCGCGGCGGCGACCTGCCGGGCGTGCTCCTGATGCGCGCCCTCGCCGACGCCGACGCCCTCGCCGCGGCGGTGCGGCCGGGGGCGCGGGCGCTGATCGTCGGCGGCGGCTACATCGGCCTCGAGGCCGCGGCGGTGCTGCGCGACAAGGGCCTCGACGTCACCCTCGTCGAGGCCGCCGAGCGCATCCTCTCGCGCGTCGCGGCACCGGCGACGGCCGACTACTTCCGCACGCTCCACCAGGCGCACGGCGTCACGATCCGCGAGGCCGACGGGCTCGAGCGGCTGACCGGCGAGGCGGCGGTGACGGGCGCGGTCCTCGCCGACGGGACGGAGATCGCGGCCGACGTCGTCCTCGTCGGCATCGGGGTCGCGCCCGACACCGGGCTCGCGGCGGCGGCGGGGCTCGCGATCGACAACGGCATCGCGGTCGACGCCTTCGGGCGGACCTCGGACCCGGCGATCTTCGCCGCCGGGGACGCGACGAGCTTCCCCCACGGCGGCCGCCGGGTGCGGCTCGAGAGCGTGCCGAACGCCATCGACCAGTCGGAGGCGGTGGCGGCGGCGATGCTCGGCGGCGTGGAGCCCTATCTCGCGCGGCCGTGGTTCTGGTCGGACCAGTACGACGTCAAGCTCCAGATCGCCGGGCTCAACACCGGCTGGGAGCGCACGACGCTGCGCCCGGGGGCGCGGCCCGGGAGCCAGTCGGTCTGGTACTGGCAGGGCGACCGGCTGCTGTCGGTCGACGCGATGAACGACCCCCGCGCCTACATGACGGGCAAGCGCTGGATCGAGGCCGGCGTGTCGCCCGACCCCGCCGCCGTCGCCGACCCGGCGACCGACCTCAAGGCGCTCGCCTGATGCGGATCGTCGGCGGGCGCTGGCGCGGGATGACGCTCGCCGGGCTCGGCGCGGGCGACCCGGCGGCTGCGCTCAGGCCCACCTCGGACCGGGTGCGCGAGAGCCTCTACAACCTCCTCGCCCACGGGCCCTACGGCGACCCGGCCCCGCCCGAGGGGCGGCGCGTCCTCGACCTCTTCGCCGGCACCGGCGCGCTCGGCATCGAGGCGCTGTCGCGCGGGGCGGTGACGGCGACCTTCGTCGACCAGGGCGCGAAGGCGCTCGCCCTCCTCCGGCGCAACCTCGACCGGCTCGGGGCGGCGGAGGCGGCCCGCGTCGTCAGCCGCGACGCGACGCGGCTCGGGCGGAACCCGGGCGTGCCCTTCGACCTCGTCTTCCTCGACCCGCCCTACGGGCACGGCCTCGGCGAGCGGGCGGTCGTCTCGGCGCTGGCCGGGGGCTGGGTGGCGCCGGGCGCGCTCGTCGTCTGGGAGGAGGGCGTCGACCAGGCGCCCCCGCCCGGCTTGACCCGCCTCGACTCGCGCCGCTATGGCGAGACCATGATAGCGATCTTCCGCAGCACGGCCCCGCTGCCCGTCTTCGAGCCATGAGCGAGGCGAAGGCCCTGCTCGGGCGTGTCTTCGGCTTCCCCGACTTCCGTCCCGGCCAGGAGGAGATCGTCTCCGCCGTCGAGGCCGGGCGCGACGTCCTCGCCATCATGCCGACCGGCGGCGGCAAGTCGCTCTGCTACCAGCTCCCGGCGCTGACCCGCGACGGCGTCACCCTCGTCATCTCGCCCTTGATCGCGCTGATGCGCGACCAGGTGCGGGCGCTGCGCGCGGCGGGGGTGGCGGCTGGGGCGCTGACCTCGCAGTCGGAGGCCCACGAGACCGAGGAAGTCTTCCAGGCCATCGACGACGGACGGCTGAAGCTCCTCTACATGGCTCCCGAACGCCTCGCCGCCGCCGGGACCGCGCGGCTCCTCCAGCGACTGAAGCTCGCGCTCCTCGCCGTCGACGAGGCGCACTGCGTCAGCCAGTGGGGGCACGACTTCCGCCCCGACTACCTGCGGATCGGCGAGCTCCGCCACCAGGCGGGGGGCGTGCAGACCGTGGCGCTGACCGCGACCGCCGACGCCGCGACCCGGGCCGAGATCGTCGCGCGGCTCTTCGGCGGGGCGGAACCCGCGACCTTCCTCCGCGGCTTCGACCGACCGAACCTGTCGCTCGCCTTCCTGCCCAAGGACAATCCGCGCCGGCAGATCCTCGACTACGTCGGCGCGCGCCGCGGGCAGTCGGGGATCGTCTACTGCGCGAGCCGGGCGCGGACCGAGAGCCTCGCGGCGGCGCTCGGCGCGGCCGGGCACACCGCGCTCGCCTATCACGCCGGCCTGTCGGCGGACGACCGGCGGCTCGCCGAGACGCGGTTCCAGCGCGAGGACGGGCTCGTGGTCTGCGCGACGATCGCCTTCGGGATGGGGGTCGACAAGCCCGACATCCGCTACGTGGCGCACGCCGACCTGCCGAAATCGATCGAGGGCTACTACCAGGAGATCGGCCGCGCCGGGCGCGACGGGGCGCCGGCGGACACGCTGACGCTCTTCGGGCCCGACGACATCC
>CAZEGY010000286.1:0-4658 GCA_964511815.1 uncultured Rhodovulum sp. | reverse complement strand
GCAGGTCGGACCCCTTCGCGTCGTAGCCCGGAAAGCAGAAGGCCATCGGCAGCACGGCGAAGCGGCGGCGGTCGTAGAAGACGTCGCGGTCGACCCCGAGCCAGTCGCGCAGCCGGTCGCCCGAAGGATCGTCGAACGGCCGCCCGAGGGCGTGGACCCGCGCCCCGGGCGCCTGGCCGCAGAGCAGGACCGGCGCGGTCGCCGAGAGCCACGGCACCGGGCGCGGCGCGTGGGCGGTGCGGGTCGCGGCGAAGCGCCCGGCGCACAGGCGGCAGGCGCGGACCGCTTCCGCGAGCTCGTCGGCAGGGAGGGCGCGCACGGCCTGGTCCATGCCCGATCCCTGCGCGGCGGACGGGGCGGATGCAAGACGTCTTTCGGCCCCCGCCGGCCAGCCACCCGCCTCCGCCTCAGGTCAGCGCCTCGAAGCGGCTCGGGCCGGCGTCCGCCTCGCTGCGGTCCGGCTCCCCGGGCACGACGTTTCGCATCCGGAACAGCCGCCGCATCGACGCGGCGTTGGGGTTGGTGGTGACCCGGTTGGCCGGGACCCTTGCCGATCCCACCATGATGTCCGCCTTGGTGAGCGGCGAGTTGGTCAGGAGGCCGACCCGCGCCGCCACCACGGCGGCCTGGGCGATGGTCCTGGTGCGGAACAGGCTGCAGATCGAGCGCTCCAGCGTCACGAAGGAGCCGTAGAGGTACTTGCCCGCCCGCAGCTCCTCCTCCCCCGCCCCCATGGCCACGGCCCGCAGGATGGCGAGCTGGTCGTCGGTCGGGGTGAACACCGTCGGCCGGTCGTCGGAGGCGAGCCGCGCGAACGCCTCGGTGATGCAGAAGCCGACGCTGAGCAGGTCCTGCTCGACGTGGCGGATCCGCTCGCGGAAGGCCTCGCGGTCCTCCGGCGAGCTCACCGAGATGGCGATCTTGTCGCCGCGCTCGGTGATGATCGGCAGGGTGTAGCCGGAGGGGCCGACGCCGTGCGCCTTGGCGTCGTGGTAGAAGGCGAGGACCGACGGGTTCGAGACCTCCAGCGTGTCCCAGAAGAACCCGCTCTCGGCGGTCTCGCTGGCGCGCGACACCGGGTCGACCAGGAAGTAGCGCCGGTTGACGAAGCGGGTCACCCACTCCTCGGGATAGGTGGTGAGGGCGCGGGTGGTGAAGGCGGTCGACGGCATCTCGTTGACCACGTGCAGGGTGCAGTGCGCGACGCCGATCGCCTCGGAGAACTGCCGCAGCAGGTCGACGAGGTCCGGGAAGGTCGAGACCTCCAGCATCGCGTCGGCGATCGTCTCGGAGATCGGGTTGCGGAACACTTCGAGCTCGTCGAAGTCGAGGGTGTCGAGCAGCCGGCCCAGGTCGGACGCGAGATCATTCCTCCCCGACCGCGCCAAGCACTCGACAGCCTCGTAGAGGGAGGCTTCAGCCCAACCAATCATGGCAGTCCTCGTTACTCAGGCAACGCCCGAGTCTTTCAAGGCCCGGTAAACAAGCGGTGAATATCTGAAATGCAAGCGTATGAAAATACTACAGAACGTGTTAACGCCGCGGGGTGGCCGCCTCCGCCGGGCGGGTGTCGTCGAGCGAGCCGACCATGTAGTGGACGAGCTCCTCGGTGCTGGTCTCGGCGGTCCGCTTCTCGGTGACCTTGCGGCCGCGGTGCATGACGGCGATCCGGTCGGTGACGGCGAAGACGTCGGGCAGCGTGTGGGTGATCAGGATCACCGGCACGCCCTGGTCGCGGAGCTTGCGGATCAGCTCCAGCACCTTCTGCTGCTCGGGGACGCCGAGGTTGTTCGTGGGCTCGTCCATGATCATCAGCTTCGCCTCCCAGTAGACCGCCCGGGCGATGGCGACGGCCTGGCGCTGGCCGCCGGACAGGCTCTCGATGGGGTTGGTGAGCGAGGGGAAGTGGATCTCCAGCGTGTCGAGGGCGGCGGCGGAGCGGTCGAGCATCGCCTTGTCGTCCAGGGTGTGGACGAGGCCGCCGAGGTGGCGGACCTTCAGCTCGCGGCCGAGGAAGATGTTGGCGGCGACGTCGAGGTTGTTGGCCAGCGCCAGGTCCTGGTAGATGGTCTCGATGCCCTGCCGGCGGGCGTCGATCGGGCTCGCCACCTCGAGGCGCTGGCCGCCCAGCAGGATCTCGCCCGCGTCGGCGGTGTAGACCCCGGAGACGCACTTGATCAGCGTCGACTTGCCGGCGCCGTTGTCGCCGAGCAGGCCCACGACCTCGCCGGCGTGGACGTCGAGGCTGACGCCGTCGACGGCGGTGAGGCCGCCGAAGCGCTTGGTGAGGCCGCGGACGGAGAGGACGGGCGCGCTCATGCCGAGGGCCTCATGTCGGCGGCCTCGCCCGGCCGCGGCCGACGATGAGGTCGCGGGACTGGTCGATCAGCACCGCGACGATGACGACGACGCCGACGACGATGAACTGCCAGAACGCCTGCACCCCGAGCATGACGAGGCCGGTGGTCAGCACGGCGATGATCAGCGAGCCGATGACCGTGCCGACGACGCTGCCCGCGCCGCCGAACAGGCTGACGCCGCCGATGATCACCGCGGCGATCGAGGAGAGCAGCAGCGCGTCGCCGATCACCGCCGAACCGGCGGTGAAGCGCAGCGTCGAGAGAAAGCCGGCGATGCCGGCGGTGGAGGCCGAGAGCATGTAGAGCTTGATGACGTGGCGGTCGACCGGGATGCCGGTGCGGATCGCCGCCTCCATGCTGCCGCCGATGGCGTAGGTGTGCCGGCCGAACTGGGTGCGGCGCAGCACGAAGATGGCGATGGCGACGACGACGGCGGTGAGGATCACCGGGTAGGGCAGGATGCGGTCCATGCGGCGCAGCAGCTCGCCCGAGATCTCGGGCGGGGTCAGGAAGTAGAGCCCGCCGCCCTCGCCGCGGATCAGGTAGATCGGCGCCTCGTTGCCGTAGGCGCGGATGCCCTGCGGCAGGCCGATGACGGTGGTGTTCTCGGACATGAGCAGCGCCACGCCGCGGACGATGAACGAGGTGCCGAGCGTGACGATGAACGCCGGGACCTTGAGCTTGGCGATGATCGAGCCGTTGACGAGCCCGACGACGCAGGCGCCGGCGACGGCGGCGAGAAAGCCGAGGACGACCGAGGGAAAGAGCGGCACCCCGGCGTTGAAGGCGCCGCGGATGGCCAGTGCCGAGAGCACCGAGGCGAGGCTCATCACCCAGCCCACCGAGAGGTCGATGCCGGCGCCGATGATGACGAAGGTCTGGCCGAGCCCGAGCAGCAGGATCGGGATGATCGCGACCAGGATGTTCTGGGAGTTGCGAATGGACAGGAAGCTGGCGCCGCCGCTGAAGATCGGCACGGTGACGACGAAGAAGACGACGAGCACCGCGAGGAAGACCCAGGCCCAGAGCCGGCTGAGCGAGAGGACGAACCGCTCGGCCGCGGAGGTTGCGGGGTCGGGTGCGCGCACGCGGGGCGATCCTTGCGGGTCTGGAGGCTGAGGCGAGGCGCCGTCGAAGGCGCCTCGCACGGGCCGGTCGCCTACTGGCCGGGCACCTGGTAGATGAAGCGGGCGATCTCGGGATCGGAGATGTTGTCCTTGTCGATGATCGCGAAGCCGGTCTCGACCCGCCGCGGCAGGCTGGTGACGCCGGCGGCGTCGGCGGCGGCGAAGGCCACCGCGAGATAGCCCATGTCGAAGGGCTTCTGCGCCAGCACCATCGTCACCACGTCGTTGTTGAGCGACTCGATGGCGTCCTTGGTGGCGTCGTAGGCGACGACCTGCACGTGGCCGCCGAGCCCGGCGTTGATCACCGCCTGGCCGGCGCCCTGCGCGGAGAAGACGTTGGTGCCGAAGACGCCGGCCAGATCCTGCTCGCGCTCGAGCACGGCGCCGGTCTGCTGCGCCGCCCGGTTCGGGTCGTCGAGGTTGTAGTCGGGCCCGATGACGGTGATCTCCGGGTAGTCCGCGGCCATCTCCTCGGCGAAGCCCTTCTCGCGGCCCTCGACCGAGCTCACGTTCGGGTTCGTCGAGTTGATGTAGACCTTGCCCTTGCCGCCGATCGCCTCGGCGAGCCCGCGGGCCGAGATGCGGCCGCCCTCGACGTTGTCCGAGCCGATGTAGCTCAGCGGGAAGGTCACCGGGCCGCCGGCGTAGTCGCCGTCGCCGAGGAAGGTGTCGACGGTGATGACCTTGATGCCGGCGTCGACCGCGGCCTGCAGCGGCGCCACCATCTGGTCCTTGTCGACCGGGGCGGTGACGATGTAGTCGATGTCGCCGCGGGCTACGAGCGCGTCGAGGATCGGGGTCTGCGCCTCGACCCCCCAGGTCGGCGGGATCTGCGTCACCACCTCGAAGCCGAGGTCCTCCGCCGCCTTGTTCACCCCGAGCTCCATCACCTGGTAGAACGGGTCGACGACGCCGGGCAGAAAGCCGATCTTGGGCTTGTCCTGGGCGGCCGCCGCGGTGGCCAGCGCCACCGCCGCGGCGGCGGTGAGGCCGAGAAGATGCTGTCGGGCCATGTCGTGGTTTCCTCCCCTTCGCGCCGCTTCCGCGCGGCATTCCGAGAGTGATACCGGCCCGGTCCGGGCTCCGCAACCATGTCGCGGCCCCTGGGGAATCGCATCTCGCGAACGGTTCCGCCCCGCCCGCGGTGTTGCGTTAACCTTCGACCCCGCGT
>CAZEGY010000285.1:0-4674 GCA_964511815.1 uncultured Rhodovulum sp. | reverse complement strand
GGCGGTGGCGGTGGCGGAGAGGGACGTGAGCGGGCTGGGCATGAACGGCTCCTCGCTGGCTGTGGCAGCGAGGTTCGGAGGCCGCGCGGGGCCGCGCCATGACCTCGATCAACCGGGCGCGGGTCGGCTACGGCGCCTCGGGCGCCGGCGGCGGCTTCAGCGCCAGTTGACTCGCGAGCAGGATCGCCTGGGTGCGGTTGGTCGCGCCGAGCTTGCGCAGGATCACCGAGACGTGGTCCTTCACCGTCTGCTCCGAGATCGCCATCTCCCAGGCGATCTGCTTGTTGAGCTTGCCCTCGGCCATGCCGGCGAAGACCCGCATCTGCTGGGGGGTGAGGTTGACGACGCGCTCGGCGATCGCGGCCTCGGCGTCGTCGCTGCCCGACCCCGCCGGCACCCACACCTGGCCGTCGAGCACCGCCTGGATCGCCGCGCCGACCTGGCCGATCGGCGCCGACTTCGGCACGAACCCCGAGGCGCCGTAGTCGATCGAGCGCCGCACCGTCGCCGGGTCCTCCGAGGCCGAGACGACGACGACCGGGATCGCCGGGTGGGCCGAGCGCAGCATCATCAGGCCGATGAAGCCGCTCATCCCCGGCATGTGCAGGTCGAGGAGGATGAGGTCGGGCTCCGGCCCCTCGTCGAGGCGGACGCGGAGCTCGTCGTAGGTCGCCGCCTCGGGGAGCTCGCAGCCCTCGAAGGCGCGGCCGACCGCCTGCCTCAGCGCCGCGCGCATCAGCGGATGGTCGTCGGCAATCAGCACCCGCTGTGGCATGTCCGGTCCGCGCACCCCCGTCGCCGGCGGAGTATCCGCGGCGGGAGCAGGCTTGGCAAGATCCGGCCCGGTCATCGACATCCCCGCGGGCAGACATGAAGGAGGCGCGGGCGGCCGCCGCCGCCCGCGCCGGGCGCATCGCGCCCCCCGGCCGATCGTGGCCCGACCCGGCGGGCGCGGGCACCCCTACGATGGGGGGTGTCGCCCGGCCCCGGCTCCCCCGGGCGACTCCGGAGTGGGCAGCACTGCCACGGGCATGGGCAAGCGGCCGCTCTCCTTCTCGTTCTCGTTCGGCGCGAAAATATGCTCGCGAACGTCGTGTTTCCCGAAAGCGGGCCTTACAATGGCAGTGGTCCGGCCCGATTCCCCCATCCCCACACGGTGTCGGGACGGTCCAGGGATCGGAAGCCGCGGGAGTACCCCAAACCTGCCGCGGCTTCCGGTCCCGCCTCGCCGTGCGCACACCGCAGGTGCCGACGCGACCCCCCTGCCCCTTCCCGCACCAGCGCCGACGCTCCTTTCTTGACTATTTGAGTCATCGACCGTAACCGGGCCGGTGACCGGACCCCCAGCCCGCCGCCAGGAAACGTCCGACCATTCCGAAGGGCGGGGACGACGATGAGACTGGCAGGACTGGCGGCGGCAGCGGTGGCGGCCGGGGCGACGGCGACGGCGACGGGTGCGGCGGCGCAGGACGGGAGCCTCGTTCTCGACGAGATCACCATCGTCTCCGCCGCCCGCGACGCCCGGCCGCTCCTCGACACGCCGGTCGCGGCGACGGTGCTCGAGGGCGAGGCGCTCGCGGTCAAGCAGGCGACGAACTTCCAGGAGCTGATCGGCGACGCCCCCGGCGTGATGATCCTCGGCGGCCCGCGCGGCATCGCCCAGGAGCCGAACATCCGCGGCTTCACCGACGACCAGGTCGTGCTCCGCTTCGACGGCGGCCGCGCCAACTTCAACGACGCCCACCGCGGGCGCTTCTTCATCGACCCCGACATCATCCAGCGCGTCGAGATCATCCGCGGCGGCGGCTCGACCCTCTACGGCTCGGGCGCCCTCGGCGGGGTGATCGCCTTCGAGACCAAGGACGTCGACGACCTCCTCGCGCCCGGCGACGGCTGGGGCGGCCGCCTCGCCTCGGGGTGGTCGACGAACGGCGAGATCGGCCAGGCCTCGGCCACCCTCTACGGCCGCAGCGGCCGCTTCGACGCCCTGGGCTTCCTCGGCTGGCAGCCGATGGGCACCGACCTCGAGGACGGCGACGGCGACGCCATCCGCTCCTCGGCGATCGACTCGGTCAACGGCCTCCTCAAGCTCGGCTTCGAGCCGGACGAGGCCAACCGCTTCGAGCTCTCGGGCAGCGTCTACCACGACGACGGCACCACGCCGCCGAACGCCAACGTCGTGGCGACCGCCGACACCGACGTCGACCGCAAGGCCGAGTCCTCGATGGCGCGCCTGTCGTGGGACTACGCGCCCCCGGGCAACGACCTCGTCGACCTGACGGCACTCGTCTACTGGAACGACCTGAAGATCTCCGAGGACCGCTACGCCGACGGCCGCTACGACGTCACCCGCTACGAGACCCTCGGCATCGACATCACCAACCGCTCGCGCTTCGAGTTCGGCCGGCCGGTGACCCTCGTCTACGGCGTCGAGGCCTTCCGCGACACCCAGAAGGGCACCCGCAACGGCGAGACCCGCGACCAGTTCCCCGCCGCCGAGGCGACGACCGTCGCCGCCTACGCCGAGGCGACCGTCGCGGTCACCGACAAGCTCGAGGTCGTCCCCGGCATCCGCGTCGACAACTACCAGCGCGACCCCAACGACGCCGCGCTCGACAGCGTCGACGAGACCTTCGTCTCGCCGCGGCTCGGCATCAGCTACCGCCCGACCGAGAGCTGGCAGATCTACGGCAACGTCGCCCGCGCCTTCCGGGCGCCGTCGATGATCGAGCTCTACAACGACGGCGTCCACTTCGCGACCCCGGGCTTCCCGATGGGCCCGGGCCTGTCGTTCAGCGGCGTCAACTACTTCATCCCGAACCCCGACCTCGAGCCCGAGGAGTCGACCCAGTTCGAGCTCGGCACCCGCTACTCGCGCAACGACGTGCTCCGCTCCGGCGACCGGCTCGACCTGACCGCGACGACCTACTACGCCGACGTGGACAACTTCATCGACCAGGTCGTCGAGTTCATGGACTTCTCGCGCCCGTCGTTCGGGCCGGACGGCATGGTCGTCAGCGGCTCGACCACCACCAGCAACGTCGACGCCCGGCTCTGGGGCCTCGAGGCGACCGCCGACTACGACGCCGGCCCGTGGTTCGCCGGCCTCATCCTCACCGTCCCGCGCGGCGAGGAGAAGGGCGGCGGCGCGCTCGGCTCGATCCCCCAGGACCGCCTCACCGTCTCGGGCGGCTTCCGCCCGGTCTACAACTGGGAGCTCGGCGCCCGCGCCACCTTCGCCGCCGAGCAGGACGACGTGCCCGAAGGCGCCCAGACCGCCGACGGCTGGACGACGGTCGACCTCTTCGCCGCGTGGCGGCCGGAGATGGCGGCACTCGACGGCACGATCTTCCGCGCCGGCATCGACAACCTCTTCGACGAGACCTACACGATCTACCCGAACGGCCTGAACCAGCCGGGGCGGACCTTCAAGATCTCGGCCGCCGTCACCTTCTGACCCCCAGCGAGACACGCGAGGAGACCCCCCATGTTCGTGGCAATGAACCGTTTCAAGGTGCTTCCCGGCTCCGAGGACGCCTTCGAGGAGGTCTGGCGCAACCGCAAGAGCCGCCTCGACGAGATGCCGGGCTTCATCGACTTCCATCTCCTGCGCGGTCCCGGCCGCGACGACCACACGCTCTACGCCTCGCACACGATCTGGAGGGACGCCGGCGCCTTCGAAGCGTGGACGAAGTCCGAGCAGTTCCGCGAGGTCCACAAGGGCGCCGGCGCCAACAAGCCGCTCTATCTCGGCCACCCGGAGTTCGAGGGCTTCACGAGTGTCGACGGCGTCTGAGCTCGCCCTGACGCGGCGCCGGCTGCTTCTCGCCGGCGGCGCGCTCCTCCTCGCCCGCCCGGCGCGCGCCGCGGCCGACGCCGGCCGCGTCGTCGTGCTCGGCGGCGATCTCGCCGAGATCGCCTTCGCCCTCGGCGCCGGTCCGCGGCTCGTCGCCGCCGACTCGACCGCGGTCTGGCCGCCCGAGGCCGAGGCGCTGCCCAAGGTCGGCTACCTCCGCCGCCTGTCGGCCGAGGGCATCCTGTCGCTGACCCCGGACCTCGTGATCGCCAGCGCCGACGCCGGTCCGCCGGTGGTGATCGACCAGCTCCGCGCCGCCGGCCTCGCGGTCGCGACCGCCCCCGCCGGCACCGGCTTCGAGACCGTCGTCCCGAAGATCGCCTTCGTCGGCGCCGCCCTCGGCCTCGAGGCCGAGGCCGAGGCGCTCGCCGGGCGTGTCGCCGCCGAGATGGAGGCGGTCGCCGCCGCCGTCGCCGACCTCCCCGACACGCCCTCCGTCGTCTTCCTGATCTCCGCCGGCCGCGGCGCCCCGATGGCGGCCGGCAGCGCCACCGCCGCCGACGCGATGATCCGCCTCGCCCACGCCCGCAACGCCGTCGCGGGGTTCGAGGGCTACAAGCCCATCTCCGCCGAGGCGGCGATCGGCCTCGCCCCCGACGCCATCGTCCTCCCCGACCACGTCGTCACCGCCGCCGGCACCACGGAGCAGGCGGTGGCGCTCGCCGGCCTCGCCGACACCCCCGCCGGCCGCGACGGCCGCATCGTGGTCATGGACGGCCTGAAGCTCCTCGGCTTCGGCCCCCGCACCCCCGCCGCCGTCGCCGAGCTCGCCCGCGCCCTCCACCCCGGCGCCGCCCTCGACCTCTGAAAGCCCTCCG
>CAZEGY010000284.1:0-4688 GCA_964511815.1 uncultured Rhodovulum sp. | reverse complement strand
AAGGTCAAGCTCATGGGCTTCGACGAGCGCGGCAAGGTCCGCCTGTCGATGAAGGCCGTCGACCAGGCGACCGGCAAGGAGCTCGTCGGCGAGAACGAGACCGCCGCCGGCTGACGCCGGCCTCTCGCCGGCCCCCCGCCGGCCCCCCGCCGGAACGTCCCGAAGGGCGCCGCGCCGCGGCGCCCTTTTTCGTCGGGGCCTACCCCCTCACCTCGAACCCGGCCGGCGCGCGCTCGTCCGCGGGCTCCGTGGTCACCTCGCGCACGACCGCCGCGTCCGGGCCGCGGCGCATGGCGGCGAGCATCGCCTCGACCGCGTGCCTTGGCCCGGAGACGAGCGCGCGGACCGCGCCGTCGGGCTCGTTGCACACCCAGCCGGCGACGCCGAGCCCCCGCGCCGTGTCGCGGGTCCACGCGCGGTAGGCGACGCCCTGCACCCGTCCTTCCACCCGCACGCGCACCGTCCATGTCTCGTCCATGCCGCCCTCCGCTTCCGGTGTCGCCATCATACCGCGAGCTCGCCCCCGTCCCAGCGCCGCGCGAGACCGGCGACGAGGACGAGGCCGGCGAGCGAGAGCAGGGCGGAGATGCCATAGGTGAGCCCGCCGAGACGCTCGTAGACGGCCGACGCGAGAAGCATCGCCAGCGCCATCAGCCCGCCGACCGCCATCGAGCCGGTCGCGCCCTGGGCCGCGGCGGCATAGCGCTCGGGGACGGCGCGGGAGATGAAGGCGATGGTGCCGAGGTGGGCGAGGGCGAAGGTCGCGACGTGCAGCGCCTGGATCGGCCAGAGGAGGACGCCGGTCGGGTCGGCCATCATCGCCCCCCAGCGCACCACCCCGGCGACCCCGGCGAGGAGCAGCGCGCGCACCGGGCCGAGCGCCGCCACGGTGGCGCCGCCGATCGTCAGCAGGAAGACGATCTCGACCGCGACCGACGCGCCCCAGAGCGCGCCGATCTCGCCCTCGCCGATGCCGAGGTCGTGCCAGTGGAGGGTGCCGAGCGCGAACATGACCGCGTGGCTCGCCTGGAGCGCGCCGACCGCGGCGGTGAAGAGCGCGAAGGCCGGATCGACGAGCAGCCGGCCGATCTCGCGGAGGCTCGGCGGCGCCTGCCCGCGGACGTGGCCGCCGCCGGGATGGCGGACGCCGATCGCGGCGACGGCGACGAGGCAGGCGACGATCCACCAGAGCAGGAAGCCGCTGCCGAGCCGCGCGACGAGGACGCCGGCGGCGAGGTTGGCGACGAGGTAGCCGGCCGAGCCGATGCCGCGGACGACCGCGTAGGGAAAGCCGCGAACCCGGGCGGCGGCGACCCCGAGCGCCTCGGCGAGCGGGCCGATGCCGGCGAGGCTGGTGCCGAGGGCGAGGGTCGCGGCGAGCAGGACGGGCCGCGTGGTGATGCCGAGATGGGCGAGGAAGACGAACGCCGAGATCGCCGCGCAGGCGACGACGACCGCCCGGCGGGCGTCGATGCGGTCGGCGAAGGCCGGGACCGCGAGGCCGGCGACGACGCGCACCGCGAAGCCGAGGGCGGTGTAGGTGCCGACCTCGGCAGCGGTCAGGCCCCAGTCCTCGAGCCACAGCGGCCAGAACGGGACATGGACGCCCGTCATCATGAAGTAGGCGACGTAGAAGCTCGCGGTGTGGAGCGCGGGCCGGCTGGCGAGGGTGGTGAGCAAGGCGAGATCCGTCGACGGCCGCGGCGGAGCGGCGCGAGCCCGGGCGCCACCCTTGGCCAGCCCGCGACCGCGCACAAGGCGAAAGCGCGCGGTCAGTCCCGGCGGGCGAGAAGCGCCTCGGCTTCGGCGAGGTCGGCGGGGGTGTTGAGGTTGCGGAAGCCCGCGGCGGCGAGGAGCACCGTGGCGCTGCCCTCCGCCTCGGCGAAGGCCCCGACCCGGCGCTCGCCGGCGGCGAGGGCGGCGCGGAGCGCGGCGCGGCAGGCGACGGGCCAGAGCGCCGAGGCGGGGTGCGCCGCGACGCCGCCCCCGGCGCCGGGCGTGGTGACGACGACGGGACGCGACAGGTCGCCAGCGGCGGCGAGGCGGGCGACGAGGTCGCGGGGAAGGAACGGCGTGTCGGCGGGGGTCGAGACCACGGCGCGGGCGCCGCGCTCCGCGGCCCAGTCGAGCCCGGCGAGGATGCCGGCGAGCGGCCCGGGCTGGCCCGGCACCGGGTCGGGCAGCACCGGCAGGCCGAACGCGGCGAAGCGGCCCGGGTCGCCGTTCGCGCTCAACGCCAGGGCCGCGACCTGCGGCGCGAGGCGGTCGACGACGTGGGCGAGCATCGGCCGCCCGGCGAGGGCCAGCAGCGCCTTGTCGCCCCCGCCCATCCGCGACGACCGCCCGCCGGCGAGGATGACCCCCCAGATCGTCGGCGCGATCATCGGCGAGATCGTCGCCGCGGTCATCGCCCGGCCGCCGGGGCTTGACACCCGGCGCCGCGCATGATGCCGCAGGGCCGGCGGACTGGAGAGTGAGATTGGCCGGGATGGCGGCGAGAGGGGCGGAGACGGGATCGGCGCGGGCCTTCTGGCTCGGCTTCCGCGACGCGCTGCCGTTCCTGATCGTGATCGTGCCCTTCGGCGTGCTCTTCGGCGTCGTCGCCGCCGAGGCGGGCTGGGGCCTCGCCGAGATGATGGGCATGTCGGTGATGGTGATCGCCGGGGCCTCGCAGTTCACCGCCCTCCAGCTTCTCTCCGAGCATGCGCCGCTTCTCATCGTCATCGCCACCTCGCTCGCGGTCAACCTCCGCATGGCGATGTATTCCGCGGCGATGGCCGAGCACGTCGGGGCGCTGCCGTTCTGGAAGCGGGCGCTCGTCGCCTACACGCTGACCGACCAGAGCTTCGGGGTGGCGATCAACCGCTTCACCCTCCAGCCCCAGGCGAGCCGGGGGTGGAAGGTCGCCTACTACCTCGGGGTGAGCGTACCGGTCTGCGGGCCGTGGTATGCCGCCACCTGGCTCGGGGCGGTGGCGGGCGAGGCGATCCCCGAGGGGCTCGCCCTCGACTTCGCCGTGCCGATCACCTTCCTCGCCCTCGTCGGCCCGGGCCTGCGGAGCCTGCCGCACCTCGCCGCCGCGCTCGTCTCGGTCGTGGTGTCGCTGGCGCTGGCCTGGCTTCCCTACAACCTCTGGCTCCTCGTCGCGGCCGTCCTCGCGATGGCGACCGGCGCCTTCGTCGAAGGCCGCATGGAACGGAGGCGGGCATGAGCGAGACCGCCCGCATCTGGGTGGTGATCCTCGTCCTCGGGGCGGGGACCTTCCTCATCCGCTATTCGTTCATCGGCCTCGTCGGCGACCGCGCGTTGCCGGCGTGGGTGCAGCGCTGGCTGCGCTACGTCCCGGTGGCGGTGATGCCGGGCCTCGTCGCGCCGCTCGTCGTCTGGCCGCACGCGACCGGGGGCGAGCCCGACCCCGCACGCCTGCTCGCCGCCGCCGCGACCCTCGCGATCGGCGCGCTCAGCCGCAGCGTCCTCGGCGCGATCACCGGGGGCATGGTCGTCCTCTACGCCGCGCTCGCCATCATCGGCTGAACGCCTGTCGCCCGGAGACCGCGCTGCGCACGCGTGCGCAGAGGGTCAAGCCATTGATATTACAGGATTGTCCATCGCGCGTTAACTGTCCGTTCATACCCGCGAAAGCGCCAGGCGGGCATGGAGTGGCGCGGTTTCGAAGAGGTCGCTCACACCCGCCCGTGGCAGTGCTTGTACTTCTTCCCCGAGCCGCACGGGCAGGGGTCGTTGCGGCCGCTCGCGCCCCAGGTCGCCGGGTCGCCGGGGTCGACGCGCGGGTTGAGCACCGTCGGGGCGGGGGCAGGCTCGCCGCCGTCGCCGCCGGCCATCGCGAGCTGCGGCTGCGCGGCGCGGGCGGCCCGGGCGGCGGCCTGCTGGTGCGCCTCGATCTCGGCCATCATCGCCGCCTGCTCCTCCTGGGTCATCACCTGGACGTGGGCGAGCATCTTCGTCACCTCGCTGCGCAGGCGGGTGAGGAGCGTGTCGAAGAGCTGGAAGGCCTCGGACTTGTACTCGTTCAGGGGATCGCGCTGGGCGTAGCCGCGGAAGCCGACGACGCTGCGCAGGTGGTCGAGCGTCACCAGATGCTCGCGCCAGTTGCTGTCGATCGTCTGGAGCAGCACCTGCTTCTCGATCCGCCGCATGGTGTCGTCGCCGTAGCGCTCGGCCTTGGCCGCCATGTGCGCTTCCGTCGCCCGCTGCAGGCGCTCGCGGAGGTCCTCGCCGTCGACGCCCTCCTCCTCGGCCCAGTCGGTGACCGGCACGTCGACGCCGAAGACCCCGCGGACCTGCTCGCGGAGCCCCTCGACGTCCCACTGGTCGGCGTAGGACTTGGCCGGCACGTGCTCGGCGACGAGGTCGTCGACGACCTGCTGGCGCATGTCGTCGACCACCTCGGAGAGGTCCTGCGCCTCCATGATCTCCCGGCGCTGGCTGAAGATCGCCTTGCGCTGGTCGTTCATCACGTCGTCGTACTTGAGCAGGTTCTTGCGGATGTCGAAGTTGCGGGCCTCGACCTTGCCCTGCGCCTTCTCCAGCGCCTTGTTCACCCACGGGTGGATGATCGCCTCGCCGTCCTTCATGCCGAGCTTGCCGAGCATCGAGTCGAGCCGGTCGGACCCGAAGATCCGCATGAGGTCGTCCTCGAGGCTCAGGTAGAAGTTCGTCCGCCCCGG
>CAZEGY010000283.1:0-4696 GCA_964511815.1 uncultured Rhodovulum sp. | reverse complement strand
GGGATCTGCGGCGGGATCGGGCGGGAGGGCGGCTCGGTCGGACATGCGGGGGAGGGACTCCGGCTACTCGGGAACGGAAGGGCTACTCGGGAATGAAGCGGTGCAGGCGGTCGACGGTGGCCGCGAGGAAGCGTTGCGCGCGGGCGTCGGCGGCGGCCTCGGGCTCGCCCGCGAGGATCGGGGTGATGACGCGCACGAGGCCGCCGTCGGTGCGGTTCATCGTCATGCTGTCGGCGACGGTGTGGTAGCGGATCAGGTAGTCCTTGCTCATCTGCCGGCCGCGGCCCTCGAACCAGTAGTAGACCAGCTGCTTGTCCAGCCCCTTCTGGATCACCGCGCGGTTGAGGGTGACCCGGCCGAGCCCGGTGCCGGGCAGCTCGACCTCGACCGGGCCGAGCGAGAAGATCTCCCAGCCGGCGCCGGGCAGGCAGATCTCGGGGGCGTGGATCGAGGCGCCGCCGGTCTGGCTGTAGTAGTAGGACAGGAACAGGTCGACCCCGGCGGCCTCGTCCGCGTTGCGGAAATAGGCCGAGAGGTAGTCGTCGGCGGCGAGCACGCGCTCGACCTTGGGGTCGAAGGCGCCGGAGCTGCCCGACCAGCCGTCGAAGCTCATCGGGAACAGGCTGTAGGGGTCGCGCTCCATGCGGACCATCTCGCGCGCCGGGGTGAGGCTCCAGGCGGCGGCGAGCGCCAGCGTGGCCAGCGCGGCGACCTTCAGCGCGCGCGAGGGCGCAACCGTGGTCACCCGGCGGATCTGCGCGCCGAGGCCGGTGAAATCGACGTCGACCGCGTCGCCGAGCGGGGTGCGGTCGCCCGACAAGAGCCGCATCGTCACCGCCATGCCGAACAGGATGGCGATGCAGGACAGGAAGATGATCCAGCCCTCGAAGAAATGCAGGAAGCCCTCGGCCTGGCCGATGCCGTAGCGGTCGACCAGCACCCCGATCACCCCGATGCGGAACGAGTTCATCAGCACCGCGATCGGCACGGCGGCGAGCAGCAGCACGATCTTGTGCCAGACCGGGCCGCGGTAGAGCACGGCGAACACGTAGGAAAAGCTCATGATCGGGAACAGGTAGCGCAGCCCCGAGCAGGCCTCGGCCACCTGCAGCTTGTAGACCCCGAGGTCGATGACGTTGCCCTCGAGGAACACCGGCACGCCGGCGGCGCGCACGAACATCACCCCGATCTCGGAGGAGACGAACTGCAGCCCGGTGGTGATCTTGAAATAGAGGAAATACGGCAGCGGCAGCATGAACACCAGATGCAGCACCGAGGGCCAGAAGAACCAGCCGCGGCGCAGGCCGAAGCCGGTCAGCACCAGCCCGCCTACCCAGAGGATCAGCGCGTAGAACACCAGATGGTCGATGCCCGCGACATTGCCGGCGAGCGCCACGAGAAGCGCTGCGATCATCAGCGCGGCGCCCGGCCAGCGGTCCTCGACCGGGGCCGCGGGGGGCGGGACGAACTTCATCTCGCGCAGGAACATGTAGAACGACAGCACCGGGATCACCGGCCCGTGGCTGAACTCGGGGCGCGCCCATTCCTGCGCGAGGCCGGCGAAGCCGAACCAGAACAGCGGCAGGGTGGAGACGACGGCCAGCGCGAGCCAGAACATGCCGCGCGGATTGACCTGCCCGGCGACGGCGAGCGCCCCGCCCGGGGCCCGGGGGACCGCCTGCGTCGTCATGGTCATCCGCGCCTCGTCACTCGGGTCACCCGTCTAAACCGCGCCCGGCCGCCGCTGAGGCCGCCGTCCGGACGCGCACGGGCCTCTATAGGCGATCCCGGCGGGAAAAACGAGACCAAACACCATCGGCCCGCGCGCCCCCGCCCGCGTCAGGGCCGGGTGGCGAAGGCCCGGCCGACCTCGAGGAAGACCGCGTTGCTGGTGGCGTTGTCGGGGTCCTCGTCGCGCTTGCGGAAGCGGTAGCCGACGCTGGCGCTCACCGCTTCGGTCAGCGCGTAGGAATAGGTCGCGGTGAAGTTCAGCCGGTCGGTGTCGGGATCGTCGGTGTCGAGATCTTCCTGGCGCGCCACGTTCACGTCGAATTCGAGCTGCGAGACCCGGTTGATCTCGCGCTCGATGCCGATCCCGGCCCCGGTCACCCGGATCTCCTCGCCGGTGTCGCCGCCGCCGTAGCGCTGGAAGACCCGGCCGGTCAGCGCGCCGTTGGGCAGGGGGTAGCGCGCCCGCACGAAACCGGACAGCCGGGTCTCCGGCGCGGCGTTGGTCAGGCGCAGCTCGGCGTTGACCGTGGCCTGTTCGAAGTCGTAGCGCACCCCGCCGTTCAGCACGTAGCCGCCGTCGTCGTCGAGGGTCTCGTGCGGCCCGAATTCGCCCGGGCCGAGCCGGAGGCGCTCCTCGCGCTCGTAGACGCCGTAGCCGGCGCCGAAGTTCAGCTCCAGGACCTCGCTGGGGGTGTAGATCACGCCCGCGACCACCTCGCCCTGCCGGATCTGGGTCTCCTGGGGATTCTCGGCGTCGTAGTCGTAATACGCGACCCCCAGCGTGCCGGTCAGGACCGGGTTGAGCGCGAGCAGCCAGAGCGCGTCGCCCTCGAGCGTGGTGCGCGGGGTGTTGTCGGTGGCGTCCGGGTCGCCGCCGGAATAGTCGAAGCGCGTGGCGGCGAAGTTGAGCTGGTAGGACGAGCGCGACTGGGTGGCGAGCTCGAGCGCGAAGCCGCCGTTGTAGCGCCGCTCGGTCGCGTCGTTGTCGACCTCGCGGATGTCCTCCACCGCCCCGGTCTCGTCGAAGTCGAACACGGTGCTGGTCCTGTCGCGATCGACCTGGCGATAGTTCAGGAACACGTCCGCGGCGCCGTTCGACCATTCGTTGCCGTAGTCGAGCGTCGCGGTCGAAGGCGAGGCGAAGGTGAAGTCGAAGTCCTGCTCGGCCTCCCACAGCGCGCGCAGGCCGGTGTCGAGGCCGAGCGCGAAGGTCTGGGTCGGCGTCTCGTTCACGAGGCCGAGCAGCAGCCGGGTGTCGGCGTAGTAGGACGTGCCGGGGTTGGGGTCGTCGAGGCCGTAGTTCGAATCCGCGGTGACGCTCTGGGTGATCGCGGCGCTGAGCAGCGGATCGCCGAGGCCCTGGGCGCGGGCCGCGGGCGCTGTCGCCGCCGCGGCGAGCGCGGCGAGAAGGACGCGACGCATCGGCCGGGGCCTCACTCGAACAGGCGGCGTTCGGGCACCAGCAGCACGTCGCCCTCGCGCAGCGTGATCATCGACTGGATCGCGCCGCCGCGCTCGACCGCGTTGTAGTTGAAGACGAACAGCTGCTCCTGGCCGGTCGCGGCGTCCATCCGGCGCAGCTGGATGCGCTTGGTGGCGGCGAACTGGTCGAAGCCGCCGGCCAGCGCGATCGCCTGCAGCAGCGTGGTGCCGACCTCGACCTCGCGCACCCCGGGATCGCCGACCCGGCCGAGCACATAGATCGGGAAGGTCTCGTCCTCCTCCTCGGCGACGGTGACCACCGAGACGAAGACGTTCGGGCGCACCGCGAAGTTCGAGGCGAGCCGGTCGGCGACGGCGCGCTCGACCGCCTCGACGGTCTGGCCCGAGGCCTGCACGCTGCCCGCGAGCGGCACCGAGACGCGGCCGTCGGGCAGCACCAGCACCTGGCGGTTCAGCGTGTCGTCCTCGAGCACGGTGACGGCGAGCACGTCGCCGGGCTGGATGCGGTAGCCCGCCGCCTGGGCGAAGGCCATCGGCGCCCCCGCAAGCAGGGTCAGGATCGCGATCAGGACATGTCTCATCGGTCTGCCTCGTTCATCGCCTGTCTTTTGGCCATCTTATAACCACGCCCGCGCGGCGCAGGGAAAGCCCAAAAGCCGCCCGACGCCGCCGGCGCGCGATTACGCGCCGAGGCGTAGTCATTCTGCAACAGAAGATCTGCGCAGATCAGCGTGACCGAAAAAGCATCTCTGCGCAGAATTCCGCCGCCGCCGCCGCATTAACTATGGTTTCACTGGCGGCCAATAGGCGGGCGCGGGAAAAGTATCCTGCGCCGTTTCGCCGGGCGGATCGCGGCGAATTCGCCGGGCGGCCGCCTGCGCCGGGCGGACTCGTCTCCGGCGCCGCCCCGGCCGATGGACAGGACCCGCGATGCGCTCTAGAGCGACCCCACGACTTTCCGTCCCGATCGCAGGGGAGCTGTCGATGCCTGCGCTCCCCGTCCGGAGCCCCGAGCTCCCCCGGAGCGCGCCGCCGGCGCCGCGGCGGCGCAAGGTCATGGCGGTGTCCTCGGGCGGCGGGCACTGGGTCGAGCTGCGCCGGCTGCGCGCCGCCTTCGCCGGGCTCGAGGTGGTCTATGTCAGCACCGACGCCTCGGCCGCCGCCGAGGTCGCCGGCGACCGGCACTACGCGATCCGCAACGTCAGCCGGCGCGACCGCCTCGGCTTCGCCGTCCTGCTGTGGCAGCTGGCGCGCATCCTGCTGCGCGAGCGGCCCGACGTGGTGGTCACCACCGGCGCCGCCCCCGGCTTCGTGGCGCTCGCCGTCGCCAAGGGCCTGTTCGGCTGCCGCACGATCTGGATCGATTCGATCGCCAGCGTCGAGGCGATGTCGCTGTCGGCGCGGCTGGCGCGGCCGGTCGCCGACGCCTGGCTGGTGCAATGGGCGCATCTCGCGCGGCCCGAGGGGCCGGAGTTCTGGGGCGCGGTGCTGTGATCCCGGCGGCGGCCGGCAGGCCGCGGGG
>CAZEGY010000282.1:0-4729 GCA_964511815.1 uncultured Rhodovulum sp. | reverse complement strand
GCTTCACGGCAGCGGCTTCACGGCAGCGGCCTCACCGGCGGGCGCTCACTCGATCGCCTCGAAGAAGCGGTCGGGCCGCCAGGTCCAGAAGGCGAGCATCGAGGAGCCGGCCGAGGAGAAGATCACCCGGTCGGCGCGGCCGATGAGGTTCTCGAACGGCACGAAGCCGACGCCGCCCGCCGAGCGCGGGAAGCGCGAGTCCATCGAGTTGTCGCGGTTGTCGCCCATGAAGAAGAACTCGCCGGCGGGCACGGTGAACACCGGCGTGGTGTCGCCGAAGCCGTTCTCGATGTCGAGGACGGCGTGGGCCCGGCCGCCGGGCAGGGTCTCGGTCGCCTGCCGGGCGATGCAGTCCTCGCCGGGGCCGGGGCGGTTCTCGCAGCGCGGCATCGAGCCCATCGGACCCTGCGGCGCGTTCGCCTCGACGAAGGTGCCGTCGGGCTGCTGGGGCAGGACCTCGCCGTTGATGTAGAGGATGCCGTCGATCATCTGCACGGTGTCGCCGGGCATGCCGATCAGCCGCTTGATGTAGTCGGTGCCGTTGGTCGGGTGGCGGAAGACGACGACGTCGCCCCGCGTCGGCTCGCGGCCGAGGATGCGGCCGTCGATCGGGCACATCCACGCGAACGGGCACGAGTAGCGCGAGTAGCCGTAGGCCATCTTGTTGACGAAGAGGAAGTCGCCGATCAGCAGCGTCGGCTTCATCGAGCCCGACGGGATCCAGAACGGCTGGAAGAACAGCGTGCGGATGACGCCGGCGAGCAGCAGCGCGTAGACGATCGTCTTGACGATTTCGAGGAAACCGCCCTTGGCCTTGCTCTTCGTCGCCATCCGTCGGTCCCGTGAAATTCCCTGCGCGCCGGCGCCGCCTCGTCGCCGCGCGCCGGCGCCGTCTTGTCGCTGCCGCCTCCGGTGCTGTCAAGGCACGCCCCCGCGGCCGCGCGACGCGGGCGGCTCACGTCTCCGGGACGGATTCGGGCACGGCCTCGATGACGACGACGGCCATCGCCCACGGGTGGTCGTCGGTGAGGGTGAGGTGGACGCGGGTGCTGTGGCCGGGCGGGGTCATCGCGGCGAGGCGCTCGGCCGCCCAGCCGGTCAGCGCCATCGTCGGCTGGCCGGTCGGCAGGTTGACGACGCCCATGTCGCGCCACCTGATGCCCATGCGCAGGCCGGTGCCGAGGGCCTTGGAGCACGCCTCCTTCGCCGCCCAGCGCTTGGCGTAGGTGGCGACGCGCTCGCGCCGGCGCTCGGCGAGGGCCTGCTCGGTCGCGGTGAAGACGCGGTCGAGGAAGCGCGCGCCGAAGCGCTCGACGGTGCGGCCGATGCGCTCGATGTTGGCGAGGTCGTTGCCGATGCCGAGGATCATCGGCAACACATGCGGGCCGGCGCGGGCGGTGGCAAGGGCCGGGTGTGGCGCCGCGGCGCGACCGCGGGCATTCTCGGCGCGGGGGGCAGGATGGAAGCGGAGCGCATGGCGAGGCGGAGCCGGAGCCGGGGGCGGAGCGCGACGGCGGTGGCGTCGCGATGAACCTCCGCGCCACCTACCGCCTCCAGTTCGGGCCGGACTTCGGCTTCGCCGACGCCGCCCGGCTCGCGCCCTACCTCGCGGCGCTCGGGGTGAGCCACGCCTACCTCGCGCCGGTATTCGCGGCGCGGCCGGGGAGCACGCACGGCTACGACGTGACCGATCCGGCGCGGATCGCCCCCGAGCTCGGCGGCGAGGCCGGGTTCCGGGCGATGGCGGCGGCGTTCCGCGCCGCCGGGCTCGGGATCGTGCTCGACATCGTCCCGAACCACATGGGGACGGGCGCGGCCAATCCCTACTGGCAGGACGTGCTCGCCCGGGGCGCGGCGAGCCGCTTCGCCGGCTGGTTCGACATCGACTGGCAGGCGCCGGGGGCCGACGGCCGGGTGATCCTGCCGGTGCTCGGCGAGGCCTTCGCGACCGCCCTCGCCGCCGGCGCGCTCGCGCTCGGGCGCGAGGCGGACGGCAGCCTCGCGGTCCGGGCGCACGGCAGCCATGCGCTGCCCGTCGCGCCGGAGGACTACGCCGCGGTGCTGCGCGCGGCCGGATGCGCGGCGCTCGCCGCCGCGGCGGAGGCGCTCGCCGGCGCCGGCCCGGACCATCCCGGCCGGGACGCGCTGCGCGCGGCGATCGTGCGCGAGGGGGCGGCCGTCGACCGCGGGCTCGCGGCGTTCCGCGGGCGGCCCGGGGAGCCCGGCTCGTGGGCGGCGCTCGCGGCGCTGGTGGCGCGGCAGCACTGGCGGGCGGCGAAGTTCACGCTCGAGCGGGACGGCCTCAACTACCGGCGCTTCTTCGCGATCAGCGACCTCGCCGGGGTGCGGGTCGAGGACGCGGCGGTGTTCGAGGCGACGCACGGGTGCGTCCTCGGGCTGGTGGCGGAGGGCCTCGTCGACGGGCTGCGGGTCGACCACGTCGACGGGCTGCGCGACCCGGCCGGGTACCTGCGGCGGCTGCGGGCGCGGGCCGGGCGGCCGGTCTGGCTCCTCGTCGAGAAGATCCTCGGCGAGGACGAGGCGCTGCCCGCGGGGTGGGAGGTCGACGGGACCACGGGCTACGAGGTCGCGAACCTCCTCGTCGGGCTCCTCGTCGACCCCGGGGGCGCGGCGGCGCTCGACGCGGCGTACCGGGACTTCACCGGGCGGACGGCGGCGCCGGCGACGGTCGTCGCCGAGGCCAAGCGCGAGGCGCTGGTGCGGCTGCTGAACTCCGAGGTGGCGGCGCTCGTCCGCCGCCTGCGGCGGCTCGCCGACGCGCACCCGCGCTTCGCCGACCTCGGGACCGGCGCGATCCGCGCGGCGCTCGTCGAGACGGTGGTGGCGATGGACGTCTACCGCACCTACGCCGACGCCGCCGGCATCGACGCCGGCGACCGGGCGCGGGTGGGCGCTGCCGTCGCCCGCGCCGGGCGGGCGGCGCCGTGGCTCGACCCCGACGCCTTCGCGCTCGTCGCCGCGGTCCTGACGCTCGAGACGGGTCCGTGGCCGATGGCCGCGGTCGCCGACGCGGCGCTGCGGGCGCAGCAGCTGACCGGCCCGGCGATGGCGAAGGGGCTCGAGGACACCGCGCTCTACCGCTTCGCGCGGCTCCTCGCGCTGAACGAGGTCGGAAGCACGCCCGGGCGCTTCGCGATCCCGCTCGACGCCTTCCACCGCGCCAACGCCGACCGCCTCGCCCGCTTTCCGCGGGCGATGCTCGCGACCTCGACCCACGACACCAAGCGCGGCGAGGACGCCCGCGCCCGCATCGCGGTGCTCGCCGGCCATGCGGGCGCGTGGGCGGCGGCGATCGCCGACTGGCATCCGCGCGTCGCCGACCCGGCGCAGCCGATCGATCCCAACGACGCCTGGTTCTTCTACCAGCTCCTCCTCGGCGCCTGGCCCGCCGCGTGGCGCCCGGGCGTCGAGCCCGGCGAGGCGGCCTTCGCCGCCTTCGCCGCGCGGGTGCGGGCGGCGATGCTGAAGTCGGCGCGCGAGGCGGGGGAGAACACCCGCTGGGTCTTCGGGGACGCCGGCTACGAGGCGCGGCTCGACGCCTTCGTCGGCCGGGCGCTGGCCCGCGACGGGGCGTTCCTCCCGGCGTTTCGCGCCTTCGAGGCGACGGTCGCCGACGCGGGGGCGGCGGCGGGGCTGGTCCAGGCGGCGCTGAAGCTGACCTTGCCGGGGGTGCCCGACACCTACCGCGGCGCCGAGGTCTGGGAGCAGAGCCTCGTCGACCCCGACAACCGCCGGCCCGTCGACTTCGACGCCCTCGCCGCGCGGCTCGCCGCGCTGCCGGCCGGCGCGGCGGCGTTCGCGGTGCCGACGAGCCCCGACGCGAAGCTCGCGGTGACGGCGCGGCTCCTCGCGCTGCGGCGGCGGATGCCGGCGGTCTTCGCCGCGGGGAGCTACGAGCCGGTGGCGGCGGGGCCGGGCGTCTGCGCCTTCCGGCGGCGGCACCCTGACGGCGAGATCTTCGTCGCCGCCCGGCTGCCGTGGGCGGAGGGCGACGCCCTCCCCGGCCCGGACCCCGGCCCGGACGGGCGCTGGCGCGAGGCGCTGACCGGGGTCGAGACCGGCGACGCGGCCGCGGTCGCGGCGGCGGCGTGGCTGCCGGTCTGCGTCTTCGCCCGCGGCGGCGCGGCCGGAGCCTCTTGAACTTCCAGTCACTGGAAGCCTTATCAGGGGCGGGGCTTCGGACGGGAAGGGAGAGCGTGATGAACATCGGCGAGATCGCGGCGGCGGTGGGGATGCCGGCCAAGACCATCCGCTACTACGAGGAGATCGGGCTGGTGCGCCCGCAGCGGTCGGCCAACGGCTACCGGGTGTACGGCGAGGGCGACCTGCACCGGCTCGGGTTCCTCGGGCGGGCGCGCTCGCTCGGCTTCCCGATCGAGGACTGCCGGGCGCTGCTCGCGCTCTACGCCGACCGCGGCCGGGCGAGCGGCGAGGTCAAGGCGATCGCCGAGCATCACCTCGAGGGGATCGAGCGCAAGATCGCCGCGCTCCGGACGATGCAGGAGACGCTGACCGAGCTCGTCCACGCCTGCGCCGGCGACGACCGGCCCGACTGCCCGATCCTCGCCGACCTCGCTCCCGCCGACGGGCCGAAGGCGTGCGCCGCGGAGCGCGCCTAGACGGCGCTCGGAGAGACCTCGGCGAAACCGCCCGTACCCGTGCCGGTCGGCCTGTTCGCGGGCATGAACAGGGGCAAGCCACACGACAC
>CAZEGY010000281.1:0-4732 GCA_964511815.1 uncultured Rhodovulum sp. | reverse complement strand
AAATGAACCAAACCGCCCGCATATCCCTTCATCTGGATACATATGTCAAAGAGCGACCGACAACATGGCAGGCTTGCGTCTTTTCTTTGACGCGTCCCGCATCGTGCTGCCGGTTTTCTCCGCCCCGTCAGCACCGTCTTGGTGGCGCCGTCGCTGCGGTGAGCGGGTATCTAGGGGTCGGCCGGGTGACTCGCAAGCCCGAAAACGCCCTGCCGTCGAAAAATCTTCACGAATCTCGCGATCGCGTTACCCGCGCCCGGCGTTGGAGGGGGTGGGGGTCATCCCGAGCGCCTGCTGGCGGCGGACCTCGGCGGTGACCCGCGCGACGACCGCCTGGCGCTGCGCCGAGCCCGGGTGGCTCGCGAGGATCGGCGGCCCTCCCGGGTTGGCGAGTGCCGGGCGGCCGAAGATGTCGGCGCCGCGCTCCGGGCTGTAGCCGGCGCGGGCCGCGATGTAGGTGCCGAGGGTGTCGGCCTCGAGCTCGTAGCTCTGCGAGTAGGCGCGCCCGCCCACGTAGGCGCCGACGTCCATCGCCCGCCCGATCGCGTCGCCGGAGGCCGCACCGCCGTAGCCGTCGCCCGCGGCGGCGACGAGGCCGCCGAGGATGATGGCGCCGAGCACCTGCTGCTGCTGCTGCTTGCCGATGTGCCCGGCGATCTGGTGGCCCATCTCGTGGCTGAGCACGAAGGCGAGCTCGTCGTCGGACTGCATCTCGGCGAGCAACCGCGCGCCGACGACGACGACGGGCCGGCCGTCCTCGCCGCGGGTCTGGAAGGCGTTCGGCGGCATCTTCGGATCGGTCTCGAGCAGCACCCGGAAGTCGCAGTAGGTCGCCGGCGCCGACGGCAGCTCCGCCCGGCAGAAGGCCTCCGCCGCCGGCTCGACCCGGGACACCACCCGGCTGAAGTCGCGGGCCGTGCGGCTCGCGCCGCTGACCGCCGCCGGGCCGGCGGCCGGTGCCGCGGGGGCGCCGCCGCCGGCGACGGGAACCTCGTAGGTGGTGCCGCAGGCCGCGACGAGGAGGCAGAGAAGCGAGGCGGGCAGGCGCATGGCGGCTCCGGTCGAGTGGGCGGCTGCGACGAGTTTCGCCAAAGACGCGCGCGTGTCCAGTCACGCCGGGCGACGCCCGGGCGATGGGCGGTGAGGGGCGTGCCGTCAGCTTCCGGCCCCGAGCCTTTCGAGGACGTAAACGCGGATCGCCGAGGCGAGCCCGCGCGCGTCGCCGCGGGCGGCGTCGATCTCGGCGGCGAGGTCGTTGAGCGGCCGGCCGTCGCGGACGGCGAGGTCGCGGAACGCCCGCCAGAACTCGGGCTCGAGCGACACCGATGTCCGGTGGCCGCGCAGCGTCAGCGAGTGCTTCTCCGGCCGCCCGCCGCCCTTCACGGCGTATCGCTCTCGTCGTCCTTCTCGACCCGGTGCCCCTCGTGGCGGCGTCGCTCGAGCGCCGCGCCGGCGCGGCGGAGACGGGCCTCCGCCGCGCTCTCGCCGCTCTTGGCCGCGGCCTCCGTGCCGCGGGCGCGGTCCTCGGCACGACGCCGCTGCTTCCGGACGGTGCGGAGGTTCACGACATCGGCCACCGCGGTCAGATTCCGCCCGAGAAGGTGTCGCACTGGTCCGGGTCGCCGGACCTGTAGCCGCGGTAGAACCACTCCTGGCGTTGCGCACTGGTGCCGTGGGTGAAGCTGTCGGGCACGACGCGGCCCTGGCTCGCCTGCTGGAGCGCGTCGTCGCCGATGCGGGCGGCGGTGTCGAGGGCGTCGCGGATGTCGGCGTCGGTCAGGTTGAAGGCGCCGGTCGAGGCATTCGCCCAGATGCCGGCGTAGCAATCGGCCTGGAGTTCGACCCGGACCGACAGCGCGTTCGACTGCGCCTCGCCCGTCCGCGACCGCCGCGCGTTGACCTGCGAGAGCAGGCCGAGCTCGTCCTGGACGTGGTGGCCGACCTCGTGGGCGATGACGTAGGCGCGGGCGAACTCGCCGCGCGCGCCGAGCTGGCTCTCCATCACCCGGAAGAAGTCCATGTCGAGGTACACCGTCTGGTCGTTCGGGCAGTAGAACGGCCCCATCGCCGACTGGGCGGAGCCGCAGCCCGACCTCGTGGCCCCGGTGAAGAGCACGAGCCTCGGCTGGGAATACTGGAGGTTCGACTCGCGGAAGAGCTGGCCCCACACGTCCTCGGTCTGGCCGAGGACGACCGCGACGAACTGCTCGTTGTCGTCGTCGATGACGTTCGGCCCGGCCGGCGCCGAATCGCTCACCATCGGCCCGCCGGCTCCGGTGAGGAGCGGCGTCAGGTCCACCCCGAAGAACATGCCGATCAGCACCACGGCGAGGACGCCGATGCCGCCGACGCCGGCCGGACGCATCATTCCGCCGCCGCCGGACCGGCGACGGTCCTCGATGTTCGAGCTTTCGCGCCGGCCTCGCCAGTCCATCGCCGCGTTCCTCCCTGCGATCCCGCCACTCTAGCAAAGCGGCGGGCGTCGGCAAACGCCTTGCCGCGCCCGCTTTCGCTGGACGGTCAACCCGTTGCAGACGCGCGGGTCGCGCCGGGCCGGCGCGGGCGTCAGTCGTGCGGGCCGAGCATGTCCTTCGGCTGGACCACGCGGTCGAAGGTCTCCTCGTCGACATAGCCGAGGCGGACCGCCTCCTCGCGCAGCGTCGTGCCGTTCTTGTGCGCGGTCTTCGCCACCGTCGTCGCCTTGTCGTAGCCGATCGTCGGGGCGAGCGCGGTGACGAGCATCAGGCTCTCGCGCATCAGCTTGCCGATGCGCTCCTCGTCGGCCCGGATGCCGACGACGCAGTTGTCGGTGAACGACGCCGAGGCGTCGCCGATCAGCGTCATCGCCTGGAGGACGTTGTAGGCGATCATCGGCTTGTAGACGTTGAGCTCGAAGTGGCCCTGGGAGCCGGCGAAGCCGACGGCGGCGTCGTTGCCCATCACCTGGGCGCAGGCCATGGTCATCGCCTCCGCCTGGGTCGGGTTGACCTTGCCCGGCATGATCGACGAGCCCGGCTCGTTCTCGGGCAGGATCAGCTCCCCGAGGCCCGAGCGCGGGCCCGAGCCGAGGAGGCGGATGTCGTTGGCGATCTTGAAGAGGCTCGCCGCGACGGTCTTCAGCGCCCCCGACATCTCGACCATCGCGTCGTTCGCGGCCAGCGCCTCGAACTTGTTCGGCGCCGTCACGAACGGCAGCCCGGTGATCTCGGCGATCCGCGCCGCGATCGCCTCGGCGAAGCCCTTCTTCGCGTTGAGCCCGGTGCCGACGGCGGTGCCGCCCTGCGCCAGCGGATAGATGTTGTGGAGCGCGGCGGTCACCCGCCTGATCCCCTGCTCGACCTGGAAGGCGTAGCCCCCGAACTCCTGGCCGAGCGTGAGCGGCGTCGCGTCCTGGGTGTGGGTGCGGCCGATCTTGATGATGTCCCGGAACGCCGCGGCCTTGTCGGCGAGCGCGCCGTGGAGCTTCTGGAGGCCGGGCAGCGTCACGTCCCGCGCCGTCGTCGCGACGGCGATGTGCATCGCCGTCGGGAAGGTGTCGTTGGAGCTCTGCCCCATGTTGACGTGGTCGTTCGGGTGGACGGGCGTCTTCGAGCCGATCTCGCCGCCGAGCATCTCGATCGCGCGGTTCGAGATCACCTCGTTCGCGTTCATGTTCGACTGGGTGCCGGAGCCCGTCTGCCAGACGACGAGGGGAAACTCGTCGTCGAGCGCGCCGGCGGCGACCTCGGCGGCCGCGGCGGCGATCGTCGCGCCGAGCTTCGGGTCGAGGCCGCCCGACGCGACGTTCACGTCGGCCGCGGCCTGCTTGATGATGCCGAGGGCGCGGACGATGGAGACCGGCTGCTTCTCCCAGCCGATCGGGAAGTTCTGCAGCGAGCGCTGGGTCTGGGCGCCCCAATAGCGGTCGGCCGGCACCTCCAGCGGTCCGAAGCTGTCGGTCTCGGTGCGTGTCGCGGCCATTCCATCCCCCTTGCCTGCGGAAACGCCGTCCTTCTAGCGCCCCCGTCCGGGTTGTCCAACCGGGATCTGTCGGCGTCGACGGGCGTTGATCTCGCGCGTGGCGGCCGGCGGCCGTCGTGCTACGATCGCAGTCGCGCCCCGGAGGGACCGAGATGGAAGAGCTGAACCTGAACCCCGCATTCCTGCGCGAGCTCCTGCTCAACCTGCGCGCCCTGATGGCGCAGGAGGAGCTGGTCTCGCCCGATTCGGGCTCCAACCCCACCGACGACGAGGCCCCGGCGACGCTCCAGGACGACCCCGACAACCTGACCCGGGCCGCGATCGTCGCCGCGATCGGCGACCTCGAGCCCGACCAGCAGGCCGAGATCGTCGCGCTGATGTGGATCGGACGCGGCGACATGGACCCCGAGGAGTGGGAGGAGGCCAAGGAGCTCGCGGTCGAGCGCCACGAGGCGGCGACGGCGGACTACCTGCTCTCGCACCCCCACGTCGCCGACTACATCGAGGAAGGCCTCGACCGCCTGCTCGACGGGACCGACCTCATGGAGAGCGGCGAGTACTGAGCGCCCGCCGCCCGCCCGGAGTCCCGAGCGGGCCCGGGCGCCCGCTCAGTGCTTGCGGAACTTGTCGAGGCTGACGACCTCGCCGGCGCCGCCGGCCGGATCGGGCGCTGCCCCGGGAGCGGGCGGCGGGGCCGCGCCGCCCTCCTCGCCTGCCGCGCCCTCGTCGGCCTCGTGGGCGTCGAAGCGCAGTCCGAACTCGACGCTCGGGT
>CAZEGY010000280.1:0-4761 GCA_964511815.1 uncultured Rhodovulum sp. | reverse complement strand
AGGGGGCGATCGAGGGGCGATCGAGGGGGCGATCGCCGGGATAGATCAGCGCGCGCGCCCGAGGAGAAGGTGGGCGGCGAAGGCGAGGAAGACGCTGCCGAACAGCCAGTCCATCGCCCGGGCGATGCGCGGGCGGGTGCGCAGCGCCGAGGAGACGCGGTCGGCGGCGAGGATCATCGGCACGGTGATGAGAAGCGCGATGACGATGAAGAGCAGGCCGAGGACGACGAGCTGCCCGGCGGCGTGGGGGTCGCCGGGGCGGACGAACTGCGGCAGGAAGGTCATGAAGAACAGGATGATCTTCGGGTTGAGCAGGTTGATCGCGAGCCCCGAGGCCCAGGTCGCGGCGAGGGTGGCGCGCGGTGCGGGACGGTCGGGGAGGGTGAGCGCCGAGCCGTGGCGGATCGCCTGGATCGCCAGCCACGCGAGGTAGAGGGCGCCGACGACCTTGAGGACGAGGAAGGCCGTCGGCGCGGCGACGATGAGCGCCGAGAGCCCGAGGGCGACGAGCATGGTGTGGACGAGGATGCCGGTCGAGGCGCCGGCCATCGCCGCGAGCCCGGCGGCGCGGCCCTGCGAGAGGGCGCGACCGAGGAAGAAGGTCATGTCCGGGCCGGGGGTCAGGGCGATGACCACGACGGCGACGGCGAAGGGCAGGAGGACGGCGGTATCGGGGAGCATCGGTCGGGTTCTCGCGCTGGTCGCGGCCCGCCCTAGCACGAAGGCGCGGCGCTCGCCCAGATCGAACGGCGGCCGGGGGCGGATCGGCCCCCGGCCGCGGTCGCGGGCGGGGGCCGGCCTGCCGGTGTCAGTGCTCGCGGTTCAGCTTGGCGGTGGCGAGCTCCCAGACGTCCATGCCCGCGGCCTCGTCGGGGCTGAGGCCCGCGGCGCGCGCCAGGTGCGAATAGTCGCGCTGGCCCTGGCCATAGCCGCGGCTGACGCTCGCCGGGGCGATCTGACGCTCGTCGCCGCCGCTCTCGCGGTTGATCTTGGCGACGAACAGCTGTTCGAGCGTCCAGCCCTGCGCCTCCTCGGGGGTCACGCCCGCGGCCGCGTAGAGCTGCGGCGACGGGGCGGCGTTGCCCGGGGTCGGCCTGACGTACGGCTCGCCCGACCAGGTGTCGCGGTTGAACTTGATCTGCGCCGCCTCGGTCAGGCTCATCTCCGGCGACGCGGCGACGAAGTGGTCCGCGACGACCGGCGTGCCGATGAAGAGGGCGACGGCAAGAATACCAATGCACGGCTTCATGACGGACATCCCTTCGAACGGGTGGCGTCCCTCGTTTCGAAGACCCTCGGTGACCGGCTCCGGCCTAAATCAGAATCGCGCCGATTCACACGTAATGATGAGTCTTATCCAATTCTTATACACCCGTTTCGGACCGCACGCACGCGGATCCGGCAATCCCGATGAAAACATTTGCCGAAATCGCCGCCGGGCGGGCCGAGGCGCCCGCCGGCCGGGTCAGCGGCTGGTCTCGGTCAGCCGCTGGCGGACGTAGGCCTCGACGGTCTGCACCATCTCGTCCATGCCGGGGTCGAAGAAGTGGCTCGCCCCCTCGATGGTCTTGTGGGTGATGGTGATGCCCTTCTGCTGCTTGAGCTTGTCGGCGAGCGAGCCGACGTCGGCCGGCGGCACCACGCGGTCGGCGGCGCCGGAGATGATCAGCCCGGACGAGGGGCAGGGGGCGAGGAAGGAGAAGTCGTACTGGTTCGCCGGTGGCGCCACCGAGACGAAGCCGGCGATCTCCGGGCGGCGCATCAGGAGCTGCATGCCGATCCACGCGCCGAACGAGAAGCCCGCCACCCAGCAGTTCTTGGCGTTGGCGTTGAGCGCCTGGAGGTAGTCGAGCGCCGCGGCGGCGTCGGAGAGCTCGCCGATGCCCTGGTCGTACTCGCCCTGGCTGCGGCCGACACCGCGGAAGTTGAAGCGCAGGCAGGTGAAGCCGATGCGGTGGAAGGCGTAGTGGAGGTTGTAGACCACCTTGTTGTTCATCGTGCCCCCGTAGAGCGGGTGGGGGTGCAGGATGATCGCGATCGGCGCGTCCTTGTGCTTCTGGGGATGATACCGCCCCTCGAGCCGCCCGTCGGGACCGGGAAAAATCACCTCGGGCATGGGGGAAGGCCTCCTCGCGCCAATGCAAGCCGCTACAAACTTGACGGAATCGCTCTCTCATCTTAGAAGGATTCTAAAGCGAGGGTTGCGCCGCGCTCGGGCAGTTAAGTGCTCGGGGGCGATGCGTCAACACCTCGGCGGGCGCCCGTGGCGGAGGCATGCGATGAAACTGAGCACGAAGGGACGGTACGCGATGATCGCGCTGACCGACCTCGCGGGGCACGATCCCGACCGCCTCGTCGCGCTGAGCGAGATCGCCGACCGCCAGGACATCAGCCTCGCCTACCTCGAGCAGCTCTTCGTCAAGCTCCGCCGCGCCGACATCGTCGAGTCGGTGCGCGGCCCGGGCGGCGGCTACCGTCTGGCGCGGCCGGTGGGCGAGATCCGCATCTCCGAGATCCTCGCCGCCGTCGACGAGACGATGGACGCGCTGGCGCGCGGGGCGGGCGCCTCGGGCGGGGCCGGCGGCACCCCCGAGCAGCACCTCGCCGACAAGCTCTGGGAGCAGCTCTCGGCGAACGTCTACGTCATGCTCCACCAGACCCGGCTCGGCGACGTGGCGAAGAACCAGCTCGCTCCGTGCCCGGCGGTGCCGACGTTCGTCGACGTCGTCGACGAGGCCGAGCAGGGCAGCGCCGAGGATGCGGCACCGGCACGCGAGCCGGAGCGGGGAACGGCTTGACGGCGCGCGTCTATCTCGACTGGAACGCGACCGCACCGCTGCGCGCCGAGGCCCGCGCGGCGATGGTCGCGGCGATGGAGGTCGTCGGCAACCCGAGCTCGGTCCACGCCGAGGGCCGCGCCGCCCGCGCGCTCGTCGAGCGCGCCCGGGCGCAGGTCGCCGCGGCGACGGGGTGCCTCGCGGGCGATGTCGTCTTCACCTCGGGCGCGACCGAGGCCGCGGCGCTGGCGCTCGCCGGGCGCGGCCTGCGCGGGGCGGCGGTCGAGCACGACTGTGTCGCCGCGTGGGTCGATCCGTCGCTCCCGGTGGACGCCGACGGCCGGGTGACGGTCGACGATCCGGCCGCGAGCGTCCTCCAGGCGGCGAACTCCGAGACCGGCGTCCTCCAGGACCTGCCCGCGGGGCTCGCCTGCGTCGACGCGGTGCAGGCGGTCGGCAAGGTGCCGTTCGCCTTCGACTGGACCGGGGCGGCGACCGCGCTCGTCTCGGGCCACAAGCTCGGCGGCCCGGCCGGGGTCGGCGCGCTCCTCCTCGCCCCCGGCGTCGAGCGCGAGGCCCGGGCGCGCGGCGGCGGGCAGGAGAGCGGACGCCGGGCCGGGACCGAGAGCCTCGTCGCCATCGCGGGCTTCGGCGCCGCGGCCGAGGCCGCGGCGGCGGATCTCGCCGCCGGAGCGTGGGATGCGGTCGCCGAAGTCCGAAATACCCTCGAGGCGGCACTGGAATCGCTCGGAGGGATGACTATTTTTGTCGGGAAAGGCGGGCCGCGCCTGCCCAACACGAGCTGCGTCGCCGTTCCGGGCTGGAAGGGCGAGACGCAAGTGATGCAGATGGACCTCGCGGGTTTCGCCGTCTCCGCCGGGTCCGCCTGCTCGAGCGGCAAGGTCCGCACGAGCCGGGTGCTGACGGCGATGGGCCTCGATGCGGTCGCGGGATGCGCCCTTCGGGTCTCGATCGGTCCGACGACGACGACGGACGACGTCCTGGCCTTCGCCGGGACCTGGGAAAGACACTGGCGCCGCTTCGCGAGCCGGGCCGCCTGAGATGGCGGCGGCGCGGGCGGCAGAGGAAGGAAGGCAGATGGCGGGACTGGACGAGGTGAGCGTCCGCGAGGCGACGGGTGTCCGCGAGGATGCCGGCGTCCGCGAGGGCGTCGATGTCGAGACCGTCGAGACGGTGCGCTCGGTCGGCGAGCGCTACAAGTACGGCTTCGCGAGCGACATCGAGACCGAATACGCCCCGAAGGGCCTGAACGAGGACATCGTCCGGCTGATCTCGGAGAAGAACGGCGAGCCCGAGTGGATGCTCGACTGGCGCCTGCGCGCCTATCGGCGCTGGGTGGCGCTCGATGGCGCGGAGCCCGAATGGGCGATGCTCGACCTGCCGGTCATCGACTTCCAGGACCAGTACTACTACGCCCGCCCGAAAAGCATGGCGGCGCGGCCGAAGTCGCTCGACGAGGTCGATCCCGCGCTCCTCGCCACCTACGAGAAGCTCGGCATCCCGCTGAAGGAGCAGATGATCCTCGCCGGCGTCGAGGGCGAGGACGGCGCGCCCGCCGATGGCCGCAAGGTCGCGGTCGACGCGGTCTTCGACTCGGTGTCGCTCGGCACGACCTTCAAGGAGGAACTCGCCCGCGTCGGCGTCATCTTCTGCTCGATCTCCGAGGCGATCCGCGAGCACCCCGAGCTCGTGAAGAAGTATCTCGGCACCGTCGTGCCCTACAGCGACAACTTCTACGCGACGCTGAACTCGGCGGTGTTCTCCGACGGCTCCTTCGTCTACGTGCCGCCCGGCGTGCGCTGCCCGATGGAGCTCTCGACCTACTTCCGCATCAACGCCGAGAATACCGGCCAGTTCGAGCGGACCCTGATCATCGCCGACAAGGGGAGCTACGTGAGCTACCTCGAAGGCTGCACGGCGCCGAAGCGCGACATCGCGCAGCTCCACGCCGCGGTGGTCGAGA
>CAZEGY010000279.1:0-4778 GCA_964511815.1 uncultured Rhodovulum sp. | reverse complement strand
CTGACGCCCGTCGCCTGACGCCCGTCACGCGCCCCGTGGCCTTCGTCCCACGGCGGCGGCGTTCCTGCCGCCGCGGGGCTTTGCAAGGTCCGGTGCCGGTGGTAACCCCGTCGCGACTCCCCCGTGCAGAGGTCGCCGCCGATGAACCCGATGTTCAAGCCGAAGCTGATCGCGGGGAACTCGAACCGCCCCCTCGCCGCCGCGATCGCCCGCCGCATCTCGATGCACCGTGGCGAGACCGTCGATCTCGTCAAGACCCGGGTCGAGCGTTTCAACGACGGCGAGATCTTCGTCGAGGTCTTCGAGAACGTCCGCGGCGAGGACATGTTCATCATCCAGTCGACGTCGAACCCGGCGAACGACAACCTGATGGAGCTGATGATCATGTGCGACGCGCTGCGCCGGTCCTCGGCGCACCGCATCACCGCGGTCATGCCCTACTTCGGCTACGCCCGCCAGGACCGCCGCTCCAAGGCCCGCACCCCGATCTCGGCGAAGCTCGTGGCCAACCTCCTCACCGTCGCCGGCGTCGCCCGGGTGCTGACCATGGACCTCCACGCCGCGCAGATTCAGGGCTTCTTCGACGTGCCCGTCGACAACCTCTACGCCGCGCCGGTGTTCGCGCTCGACATCCGCGCGAACTTCCGCAACCTCGAAGAGATCACCGTCGTCTCTCCGGACGTCGGCGGCGTCGCCCGCGCCCGCGAGCTCGCCGAGCGCATCAACGCCGATCTCGCCATCGTCGACAAGCGCCGCGGCGCCCCGGGCGAGATCGCCTCGATGACGGTGATCGGCGAGGTCAAGGACCGCGTCTGCATCATCGTCGACGACATCGCCGACACCGCCGGGACGCTCGTCAAGGCGGCCGAGCTCCTGAAGAGCCACGGCGCCAAGGAGGTCCACGCCTACATCACCCACGGCGTCCTCTCCGGCCCCGCCGTCGAGCGCATCCGCCACTCGACGATGAAGAGCCTCGTCATCACCGACTCGATCGAGCAGTCCGACGCGGCGAAGAAGGCGCGCAACATCCGCATCGTGCCGGTCGCGCCGCTCCTCGGGCAGGCGATCCTCAACATCGCCAACGGCACCAGCGTCTCGTCGCTGTTCAACGCCGGCACGCTCGAGCCGATCTACGAGGCGCTCTACCCCACCGCCGCCGCCTGAACCGGCGATTCGCCGGCCTCCGCCGGCAGCCTCCCGCCCATCCCGCGGCGTCTCCCTCCCGATTTTTCCTTCCTTCCCAGCGCACTCGGCGCTCCCCCACGGGAGCCGCCGAAAAGACGCTTCCGCCTGATGCGCTAATATTAGTGTGAGGCGGTCAGGGCCGCGGGAGCCCTGCGCCAGAGAGACGGCGGGGCGAACCCGCCTGCCAGCGGAGGAACACATGTCGCCAGACCTCACCCGGAACGTCACCCTGCTCGCGGCGCTCCTCGCCGGCACCGCCGCCGTGGCGCAGGAGGACCGGACGGTCCGCATCGTCCTCGACGAGGAACTCGACGTGGTTGAGCCCTGCATGGCGGCGCGCTCCGACGTCGGCCGGGTGATCTACCAGAACATCAACGAGACGCTGACCGAGTTCGTCCCCGGCGAGACCGAGCTCGAGCCGCGCCTCGCGACCGAGTGGAGCCAGGTCGACGACGACACCTGGCGCCTGAAGCTCCGCGAGGGCGTGACCTTCCACGACGGCACCGGCCTCGACGCCGCCGACGTCGCCTTCACGCTCGACCGCATCAAGGTGACGAAGTTCGGATGCGAGGTCGGCGTCAAGTACTTCGGCGACCTCGAGTTCGCGTCCGGGATCGTCGACGACACCACCATCGACATCACCACCACCCCGGGAACCCCGATCCTGCCGCTCCTGCTCTCGACGGTTCCGATCATGCCGTCGAGACCCGGGCGGCGATGTCGCAGCTCGTCGTCGACAACCTCGCTGCCCACTTCGCCGGCAAGCCCCTCCTCACCCCCCGTCTGAGACGCATCATGTTGGACCGCACCGCAAGGAAGACCCCCGCCGACCTGCGCTCCGCGCGCTGGTTCGCTCCCGACGACCTCCGCAGCTTCGGCCATCGCTCGCGCGTCATGCAGATGGGCTACGGCCCGGCCGACTATGCCGGGAAGCCGATCATCGGCATCCTCAACACCTGGTCCGACCTCAATCCCTGCCACGCCCACTTCAAGGCCCGGGTCGAGGACGTGAAGCGCGGCGTGCTCGAGGCTGGCGGCTTCCCCGTGGAGATGCCGGCGATCACGCTGTCGGAAAGCTTCATGAAGCCGACGACGATGCTCTACCGCAACCTCCTCGCCATCGAGACCGAGGAGCAGATCCGCGCCCATCCCGTCGACGGCGTCGTGCTGATGGGCGGCTGCGACAAGACGACGCCCGGCCTCGTCATGGGCGCGCTCTCGGCCGGCCTGCCGATGATCTTCCTGCCGGCGGGGCCGATGCTCCGCGGCAACTACGCCGGCCAGACCCTCGGCTCGGGCTCCGACGCCTGGAAGTTCTGGGACGAGCGCCGCGCCGGCAACATCACCGACAAGCAGTGGCTCGGCGTCGAGGCCGGCATCGCGCGCTCCTACGGCCACTGCATGACGATGGGCACCGCCTCGACGATGACCGCGATCGCCGACTCGATGGGCCTGACGCTCCCCGGCGCCTCCTCGATCCCGGCACCGGACGCCAACCACATCCGCATGTCGTCGGAGTGTGGCCGCCGCATCGTCGAGATGGTGTGGGAGGACCTCACCCCCGACCGGATCGTCACCCCCGCCTCCGTCCGCAACGCCGCGACCGTGGCGATGGCCACCGGCTGCTCGACCAACGCCGTCGTCCATCTCCTCGCGATGGCGCGGCGGGGCAGGGTGCCGCTCACCCTCGACGACCTCGACGCGCTCGGGCGGACGACGCCGCTCGTCGCCAACGTCCGCCCGTCGGGCAAGGGCTACCTGATGGAGGACTTCTTCTACGCCGGCGGGTTGCTGGCGTTGATGAACAACATCCGGGAGAAGCTCGACCTCTCGTGCCTTACCGTCTCCGGCCGGACGCTCGGCGAGGCGATCGAGGGGGCGGAGGTCTACAACGACGACGTCATCCGGCCGCTCTCGAACCCGGTCTACCACGAGGGCTCGCTCGCGGTGCTGAAGGGCAACCTCGCCCCGAACGGCTCGGTCATCAAGCCCGCGGCCTGCGACCCGAAGTACCACGTCCACGAAGGGCCGGCGGTCGTCTTCGACAGCTATCCCGAGATGAAGGCGTTCGTCGACGACGAGGCGAGCGGCGTCACCGCCGACCACGTCATGGTGCTCAGGAACGCCGGGCCGCTCGGCGGACCGGGGATGCCCGAATGGGGAATGCTGCCCTTGCCGAAGAAGCTGGTGAAGGAAGGCCACCGCGACATGCTGCGCCTCTCGGACGCGCGCATGTCGGGGACGAGCTACGGCGCCTGCGTGCTCCACATCGCCCCGGAGAGCTTCGTCGGCGGCCCGCTGGCGCTGCTCCGCACCGGCGACATCGTGCGCTGCGACGTGCCGAGCCGGCGCATCGACATGAAGGTCGCCGAGAGCGAGATCGCGGCGCGGCGCGACAACTGGAAGGCGCCCGAGCCGCGGTTCGAGCGCGGCTACGGCTGGGCGTTCTCGCAGCACGTCGGCCAGGCCGACGAAGGCTGCGACTTCGACTACCTGACCCCGGAGTTCGGCAAGGCTGCCGGCGAGCCGGACATCTTCTGAGGGACCTGCCAAGAATGACCGAGACGACCGAGCATCCCGCGGGCACCCTGTCCGAGGCCACGCGCGAGAAGCTGATGAGCGTAAGCGTCGCAACGCTTTGCACCGCGCTCTTCAAGCGCGGTCTGAGGAACCAGGCCATCCAGGACGTGCGCCCCGTGGCGCCCAAGGGCCGCAACATGGTCGGCCCGGCGTTCACGCTCCGCTACATCCCGGCGCGCGAGGATCTGAACGGCCTCGAGGTCTTCCGCAACCCCGACCACCCCCAGCGCGCCGCCGTCGAGCGCTGCCCGCCCGGGGCGGTGCTGGTGATGGACAGCCGCAAGGACCCGCGCGCCGCCTCGGCCGGCGGCATCCTCGTCACCCGGCTGATGGTGCGCGGCGTCGCCGGCGTCGTCACCGACGGCGGCTTCCGCGACAGCCCGGAGATCGCGACCCTCGCCATGCCGGCGTACCACAACCGTCCGTCCTCGCCCACCAACCTGACGCTCCACCAGGCGCTCGACATCGACGTGCCGATCGGCTGCGGCGACGTCGCCGTCTGGCCGGGCGACGTGCTCGTCGGCGACGACGAGGCGGTGATCGTCGTGCCCGCCGGCCTCGTCGACGAGATCGCCGACGAGGCCGTCGAGATGACCGCCTTCGAGGACTTCGTCACCGAGCAGGTCCGCGGCGGCCGCACCATCGTCGGCCTCTACCCGGCGACGAACCCGAAGACGCTCGACGACTTCGCCGCCTGGTGCAAACGCCACGGCCGCTAACTCAGAATCTCCGACTATCTATCTGAATTTACTGGGAAACGGGAGATTCCCAGCCGGAGCTCCACCCCCTGTCACGTCGTCACGGAGACCCGCCATGACCCCCGCCATGACCCCCGAGGCCCTCGAGACCCGGATCGGCTCCGGCCTCCTGTCCTTCCCCGTCACCCCCTTCGACGCCGAGGACCGTTTCGCGCCGAAACCCTATGCCGAGCACATCGAATGGCTCTCGGGCTTCCCGGCCGCCGGCCTCTTCGCCGCGGGCGGCACCGGCGAGTTCTTCTCGCTGCGCCCCTC
>CAZEGY010000278.1:0-4779 GCA_964511815.1 uncultured Rhodovulum sp. | reverse complement strand
TTCGGCGCGTCGGGCCGACATCCTCGCGGGCGGAGCCCGCTTCGATCGAACGCGGGCCGGCGCGGCGTCCGCTCGCGGAAACCACCCGTGTCGTCTCTCTCCCCCCGAGGGTCGTGTAGCTTGCCCGCTGGAAAGGTGCGGACGGCAGGGGTGCGGGCGGTCGTGCGGACGCCTGTCAGTACGGGATGCCGTCGTCGCGGTCGCCGGCGAGGAGGCGCTGCGGCACCTGGGTCAGGGCCCAGCCGCCCCCGGGGGCGGGGGCGAGGACCCAGACGACGTCGAAGCGGTCGTCCGGCCAGTCCGGCACCTTCGGCGCACCCGGGATCGCCGCGACGATCGCCGGGATGCGCTCGTGCACCCACGCGACGAGGACGACGCCGTCGCCCGCGAGGACCGCGGCGGCGACCGCCGCCTCCTCGCCCTTGCCGAAGCGGTGGTCGAGCGCGATGCCGAGGAGGTCGGCGAGGGGGCGCACGGTCTGCTTCGGGCGTCGCGAGGCGCCGGCGCCCTCCTCGGCGCGGGTCGCGAGGATCGCGGTCGGCGTCGCGAGGGCGGGGTGGGCGAAGCGGCCGTCGGGGGGCACGAAGAGCCGGGCGAGCGCCCCCGCCCGCTGCCAGCCGCGGGGCGTGAGCGACTCGGGATCGGCCCGGCCGCTGGCGCGCACGCCGAGGGGTTCGCCGTCGGCCGGCTTCTCGGCGTGGCGGAGGATGATGATCCTGGCGGGCGGCATCGGCTCCTCCCGGTCAGGCGGCGAGGACGCGCTCGACCCCGGCGGCGAGCCGGAGGAGGGCGGCCTCGCCGCGCGGCCGGCCGAAGAGCATGATCCCGCAGGACGGCGTCCCGCCGGGGAGCGTCACCGCCGGCAGCCCGAGGAGGTTGGCGAGCCCGGGGTTGCGCAGGGCGAGCAGGTTCTCGGCGGTGAAGTGATCGGCGTCGGCGAGGAGGCGCTCGACGCTCGGCGGCAGGTTCGCCGTCGTCGGCAGCAGCACGGCGTCCCACGCCGCGGTCGCCTGCGCCCACGCCGCGCGGGTCACGTCGAGGTCGCGGAGGGCGGCGACGTAGTCGGCGGCGAGGACGTCGCGCCCGCCGCGGAAGCGGGCGAGGATGCGGTCGAACATCAGCCCCGGCCGCGCCTCGATGGTGTCGCGCCAGACCGCGTAGGCCTCGGGCGCCGCCACCGTCGGCCACAGGCGGAGGGCCTCGGCGACCGCGGGCACGCGCGCGCGGGTGATCTTCGCCCCGGCGGCGGCGAGCCAGGCGAGGGCGGCCTCGAAGGCCGCGGCCGGCTCCTCGCGGGTGGGCAGGACGTCGGCGTCCTCGAGGACGAGGAGTGCGGCGCCGCCGATGCCCGAGCCGGCGAGGTCGACGGTCGGTCCGCCGAGCGCGGAGAGGAGGAGCGCGGCGTCGGCGACCGAGCGGGCGAGCGGGCCGACGGTGTCGAAGGCCGGGCGGAGCGGCACGACGCCGTGGAGCGAGAGGACGCCGTGGGTGGTCTTGAGCCCGACGAGGTCGTTCCACGCCGCGGGGATGCGCACCGAGCCGGCGGTGTCGGAGCCGATGGCGGCGGCGGCGAGGCCGAAGGCGATGGCGGCGGCGCTGCCCGAGGACGAGCCGCCGGGGGCGAGGTCGGGGTCGTTGATGTTCGGCGGCGTCGCCGTCACCGGGTTCAGCCCGAGGCCGGAGAAGGCGAGCTCGGTCATGTGGGTCTTGCCGAGGCAGACGAGGCCGGCGCGCGCCGCCGCGGCGACGACCGGCGCGTCGCGCTCGGGGACGCGCCCGGCGAGGAGCGCCGAGCCGGCCTCGGTGGCGATGCCGGCGGTGTCGAAGAGGTCCTTCCACGCGATCGGCACCCCGTCGAGCGGGCCGCGGCGGAGGCCGGAGGCGGCGCGGTCGGCGGCGGCGGCGGCCTCGGCGCGGGCGCGTTCGGGGGTGACGCGGGCGTAGATGCCGACGCCCTGCGGGTGGCTCTCGATCGCCGAGAGGTAGACCTCGGTCAGCTCGCGCGCGTCGATCTCGCCGCGGCCGATGCCGCGGCCGAGCGCCTCCGCCGTCATCCACAACCAGCCGTCCGACATGGGCCTCGCCTCCCGGAAGTGCGGGCTGCACCCTAGAGGCGGGCGCGCGGCTGGACAATCGCCTTCGCGGGGCGATACTCGGGGCGGCCATGACGCCCGAACCGGAAGTCCTCATCGTCGGCGGCGGCCTGAACGGCCCGGTCCTCGCCCTCGCCCTCGCCCAGGGCGGGATCGGGAGCGTCGTCCTCGACGCGGCGCCGGCCGAGACCCGGGCCGCGCCCGACTTCGACGGCCGCGCCTACGCCCTCGCGCTGTCGAGCCGGCGGATGCTCGAGGCGCTCGGCGTCTGGCCGGCGGTCGCGCCGCACGCAGAGGCGATCGAGGGCATCCGCATCGGCGACGGCCGGGCCGGGGAGGGGGCCTCGCCCGGGTTCCTGCACTTCGACCGGCACGAGATCCCCGAGGGGCCGATGGGCCACATCGTCGAGGACCGCTACCTGCGCGCCGCCCTCGCCGAGGCGCTGGCCGCGGCGGGGATCGACGTGCGCAACGGCGTCGCCGTCACCGGGCAGTCGGTGGGGCCGGGTGCGGCGACGGTGACGCTCGCCGACGGGGGGACGCTGTCGGCGCCGCTGCTCGTCGGCTGCGACGGGCGGGCGAGCGGGACGGCGGCGCGCGCCGGCATCGGGCGGCGGGGGTGGGACTATCGCCAGACCTCGCTCGTCTGCGCGCTCGCCCACGAACGCCCGCACGGCGGCATCGCCCACCAGTTCTTCATGCCCGAGGGGCCGCTCGCCATCCTGCCGCTGCCGGGCGACCGCTCGTCGATCGTCTGGACCGAGGAGCGCGGCCGGGCCGAGGCGATCCAGGGGCTCGGCGAGGCCGACTATCTCGCGGTGCTGCGCCCGCGCTTCGGCGACTTCCTCGGGGAGATCGCCCTCGAGGGCCGGCGCTTCGCCTATCCGCTCGGGCTGTCGCTGGCGACGCGGCTGACCGCGCCGCGGGTGGCGCTCGCCGGCGACGCGGCGCACGGCATCCATCCGCTCGCCGGGCAGGGGCTGAACCTCGGGCTCCGCGACGTGGCGGCGCTCGCCGAGGTGCTGGTGGCGGCGCGGCGGCGCGGGCAGGACATCGGCGCGGCCGACGTGCTCGCCGCCTACGAGCGTTGGCGGCGCTTCGACGTCTCGGTGCTCGCCGCGGCGACCGACGGCATCAACCGGCTGTTCTCGAACGACAACCCGATCCTGCGCCTCGGCCGCGACATCGGGCTCGGGCTGGTCAACCGCCTGCCGCCGGTGCGCCGGGCGCTGATCTCCGAGGCCGCGGGGCTGTCGGGCGACCTGCCGGCGCTGTTGCGGGGGCGGCGGCTGTAGGCGCCCGGGCCGGGCAGCGCCCGCCGCGCGCCCCGCCCGCCCACCCGCGCGCGGCGGGCGCTGCCCTCCGCGCGCGAGGCAGCGTCACTCGGCGTCACTCGGCCGCGGCGCGGATGTCCTCCCCGCGGCCGCTCTGCGCCTCGACGACGGCGAGGGCGGTGAGGTTGAGCAGGCCGCGCACGGTCACCGACTGCGAGGCGATGTGGGCGGGCCGCGCCGCGCCCATCAGGATCGGCCCGACCGGGGTGCCGTGGCCGAGGACCTTGAGGAGGTTGAGGGCGACGTGCGCGGTGTCGGCGTTCGGCATGACGAGGAGGTTCGCGGCGCCGGTGAGCGACGAGTGGGCGTAGGCGCGGGTGCGCAGCTTGGGGTCGAGGGCGGCGTCGGCGTGCATCTCGCCGTCGACCTCGAAGTCGGGGTCGCGGGCGCGGAGGATGTCCATCGCCGCGCGCATCTTCTGCGCGCTCGGGCTCGGGCGGTCGCCGAAGTTGGCGTGGCTGACGAGGGCCGCGCGCGGCTCGACGCCCATGCGCCGCATGGTGGCGGCGGCGAGCTCGGTCAGGTCGGCGATCTCCTCGGGCGAGGGGTCGAGGTTGACGTAGGCGTCGGCGATGAAGATCGTCGCCTGCGGCATCACCATCGCGTTCAGGGTCGAGAGCGCCCGCACCCCGGGGCGGCGGCCGAGGATGCTCTCCAGCCGCTTGAGGTGGTGGCCGAAGCGGCCGCCCGAGCCGCAGATCGCCGCGTCGGCCTCGCCGCGGCCGAGCATCAGGCAGGCGAGGACCGTCGGGTCGGCGCGCACCCCGCGGAGCGCCTCCTTCGGGGCGATGCCGTCGCGGCCGACGCGGCGGTGGAGCTCGGCGGCGTAGCTCTCGGCGTCGATGCGGTTCGGGTCGACGACGGTGACGTCCTTGCCCGGCTCGATGCGGAGGCCGAGGGTCTTGATGCGCTCGGCGATGCGGCCCTCGTCGCCGATCAGGATCGGCTCGGCGATGCCGAGCGACAGCGCCTGCTGGGCGCAGTGGAGCACGCGCTCGGCCTCGCCCTCGGCGTAGACGACGCGGGCGGGGTTGCGGGCGGCGGCGTCGAACACCGGCTTCATCAGGAGGCCGGAGCGGAAGACGAAGCCCTGGAGGCGCTGGCGGTAGGCGGGCATGTCGGTGATCGGCCGGGTGGCGACGCCGGTGTCCATCGCCGCCTGGGCGACGATCGGCGGGATCTCGGTGATGAGCCGGGGGTCGAAGGGCTTGGGGATGATGTAGTCGGGGCCGAAGCGCAGGTTTTCCGCCCCGTAGGCGGCGAGGACGACGTCGGAGGCCTCGGCGCGGGCCATCGCCGCGATCGCCTCGGCGCAGGCGCGCTTCATCGCCTCGTTGATCTCGGTGGCGCCG
>CAZEGY010000277.1:0-4797 GCA_964511815.1 uncultured Rhodovulum sp. | reverse complement strand
CGAGCGCACCGAGGAGGCCGAGGCCCACGCCTGACGCCGGGGTGCGCGCGTGCGTCGCTCGGCCACCCCGCGGCAGGGCTGTTTCGGCCTCCGTCCGGCTGGTATAGGGGCCGGGGGCGCAACCCGCGCGGCACCTGACGGAGCGGCATGAAGATCATCATCTGCGGGGCTGGGCAGGTCGGCGGCCAGATCGCGCGCCACCTGGCGCGCGACGAGGGCGGCAACACCGTCACCGTCATCGACGTCGACGCCGGGCTCGTCCGGCGGCTGACCGACGCCTACGACGTCGGCGGCATCGTCGGCTTCGCCTCGCACCCCGACATCCTCGAGCGCGCCGGCGCCCGCGACGCCGACATGATCATCGCCGCGACCCAGTCCGACGAGGTCAACATGGTGGTCTGCCAGGTGGCGAACTCGATCTTCGACGTGCCGAGAAAGATCGCCCGGCTGCGCGCGCCCGCCTATCTCAACGCGATCTATTCCGACCTCTACCGCCAGGGCCACCTGCCGATCGACGTCGTCATCTCGCCCGAGTACGCCGTCGCCGAGGCGGTGATGCAGCGCATGGCCGCGCCGGCGGCGTTCGACATCGAGGGCTTTCTCGACAACGGGGCCCAGCTCGTCGGCATCGCCCTCGACCCCGCCTGCCCGGTGCTCGACACGCCGCTGCGCCAGCTCTCGGAGCTGTTCTCGACGCTGCGCGCCGTCGTCGTCGGCATCCGCCGCGCCGACCGGCTGTTCGTGCCCGAGGCCGAGGACCAGCTCTACGCCGGCGACCAGGTCTACGTCTTCACCGCGACCGAGGACCTGTCGCGGACCATGGAGATCTTCGGCAAGACCGCGATGACCGTCGAGCGGGCGCTGATCGTCGGCGCCGGCAACATCGGCCTCAACGTCGCCCGCGCCCTCGAGAGCGACCCGCGGCGGCGGCGGGTCAAGATCATCGAGCGCAGCCGCGCCCGCGCCGAGACCGCCGCCGACGCGCTGAAGCGCACGGTCGTGCTCAACGGCGACGGCCTCGACCTCGAGCTCCTCGCCGAGGCGAACGTCTCGGCGATGGACGCGGTCCTCGCGCTGACCGACGACGACAAGACCAACATCCTCACCTGCGTGCGGGCGCGGACCGAGGGGGCGAAGATGGTCGTCGCCCTCGTCAACGACCCCTCGCTGATCGGCCTGATCGCGCCGATGGGCATCGACGCCTACGTCAACCCGCGCTCGACCACGGTCTCCTCGATCCTGCGCTACGTCCGCCACGGCCGCATCCGCGCGGTCTACTCGATCGGCGACGGCGAGGCCGAGGCGATCGAGGCGCAGGTGCTCGGAACCTCGGCGATCGCCGGCAAGCTCGTGCGCGAGGCGGAGATGCCGCAGGCGGCGATCATCGGCCTGATCCGCAAGGGCGACAAGGTGATCGTCCCCCGTGGCGACACCCGCCTCGCCGAGGGCGACGTGATGACGATCTTCGCCATGCGCGACCAGGTGGCGGAGGTCGAGCGCCTGTTCCAGGTCGGCCTCGACTTCTTCTGACGGCCCATGCGCCTCCTCCGCCAGTTCCCGGCCTTCGTCGTGCTCCTGATGCTGGTGGCGGCGCTGATGCTGCTCCCGGCGCTCCATGCCGCCCAGCTCCGCCAGTGGGCGGTGGCGCGGGCCTTCCTCGAGCACGCGGTGTTCTTCGAGATCGTCGCGCTCATCCTCGGCCTCGCGACGATGAACCGTCCGGTGCGCGTCCCGGCGCGGTACTTCCTGCTGACGCTGCTCCTCGCCTACCTCCTGCTGCCGCTCGTCCTCGCCGCGCCGCTCGTGCCCGTGCTCCCCGGGGTCGGGCTCCCCGAGGTCGGACTCGGGGCGGCGTACTTCGAGATGCTCTCCTGCCTGACGACGACCGGGGCGACGCTCTTCGACCGGCCGCAGGTCGTGCCCGAGCCGGTCCACCTGTGGCGGGCGCTCGTCGGCTGGCTCGGCGGGCTGCTCGTCCTCGTCGCGAGCCTCGCCATCCTCGCGCCGCTCAACCTCGGCGGCTTCGAGATCGCTCACGCCAGCGACGACCGCCGCGGCATCGCCCGGAGCGGCACCGTCGCCGAGGGCCGCGACCGCATCGTCCGCACCCTCTGGATCGTCGCGCCGGTCTACGGCGGGATGACGCTCGCGCTCTTTTTCGTGCTCGTCGTCTGCGGGGACACGCCCTTCGTCGCGCTCTGCCACGCGATGGGGACGCTGTCGACGAGCGGCGTCTCCCCGGTCGGCGGCCTCGCCGGCGGCGGGGCGGGGATGGCGGGCGAGCTCGCCATCGCCTGCTTCCTCCTCCCCGCGGTCTCGCTCCGCGGCTTCGGCGTCCTCTCCCGCCGCCGGATCGGGCCGCGGTTCTCGGACCCCCAGATCCAGCTCATGCTGATCTCGGTCGTCGGCGTCACCGCCATCCTCTTCCTGCGGAGCTTCTGGGGGGCGAGCGAGATCGACCGCCAGGACCACCTCCTCGCGGCGGGGCGGGCGCTGTGGGGGAGCCTCTTCACCGTGCTCTCGTTCCTGACGACGACCGGCTTCGAGAGCCACGACTGGCGGACGATGCAGCTCTGGTCCGACCTGCCGGACCCCGGCCTCGTCGTCCTGCTCGGCGTCGCCGTGATGGGGGGCGGGGTGGCGACGACCGCCGGGGGGATCAAGCTCCTCCGCCTCTACGCCCTCTACCGCCACGGCGCCCGCGAGCTCGACCGGCTCATCCACCCGAACGCCATCGGCCGGCGGGGCAGGGGGGACCAGCTGATCTCGGCGCGGGGGGCGCGGATCGCGTTCATCTTCCTCATGCTGTTCCTGATCGCCACCGCCGTCGTCATGTACGCCCTCGCGCTGACCGGCCTCGGCTTCGTCCGCAGCCTCAGCCTCGCGATCGCCGGGCTGACCACCACCGGGCCGGCGATGCCCGTGCTCGGCGACGCCGCGGTCTACCGCGAGATGACCGCCGCCGCGCGGGCGATCTTCTGCGCCGCGATGATCGTCGGGCGCATGGAGGTGCTCGTCATCATCGCGCTCTTCAACCCGATCTACTGGCGGCAGTAGCCGGTATACGCCGTCATCGTCGACGCGCGTGCCCGGGGTGAAGTCCGGCGACGACGGCGCCGATAGGGTTGGACTGCGACTCGCGTGCAACACCGGCTCCCCATGCCGGAAAAACGATGCGCGGCTCTGGAAATGGCCGGTCAGCGCGCCCATACTGCTTGCAAACAACAACAAGGCCGCCCGCAGGGGCGCCTCATACAACTTAAGGCTGAGAAACAATGGCTGCCGAAAAACAGAACCTGCAGGACGCCTTCCTCAATAATGTCCGCAAGGCCAAGGTTCCGGTGACGATCTTCCTGATGAACGGCGTCAAGCTGCAGGGAGTCATTACCTGGTTCGACAACTTCTGCGTGCTGCTCCGCCGCGACGGCCAGTCGCAGCTCGTCTACAAGCACGCGATCTCGACGGTGATGCCGTCCCAGCCGATCACGCTCTACGAGGCACCCGAAGATCACTGACCAATCCAGCCGGATGCGGGCGCTCGTCCTGCATCCGATCCGCTCCAAGGGCGGGCCGCGCGACGCCGGGGACGCGCTCGCCGAAGCGACGAGCCTCGCGGTCGCGCTCGATCTCGACGTCGTCGCGTCCGAGACCGTGCCGCTGCCGCGCGCCCGGGCCGGGACGCTGTTCGGCAAGGGCAAGCTCGAGGAGCTGAAGGCGCGGATCGAGGAGGCCGAGGTCGGCCTCGTCATCATCGACGGCCCGCTCTCGCCGGTGCAGCAGCGCAACCTCGAGAAGGAATGGAAGGCCAAGGTCCTCGACCGCACCGGCCTCATCCTCGAGATCTTCGGCGACCGCGCCCAGACCCGCGAGGGCGTGCTCCAGGTCGAGCTCGCCCACCTCTCCTACCAGAAGTCGCGCCTCGTGCGGTCGTGGACCCACCTCGAGCGCCAGCGCGGCGGCTTCGGCTTCCTCGGCGGCCCCGGCGAGACCCAGATCGAGGCCGACCGCCGGGCGCTCGACGAGCGCATCCTGAAGATCAGGCAGCAGCTCGAGAAGGTCGTGCGCACCCGCGGCCAGCACCGTGCCGCACGGGCGCGGGTGCCCTATCCGGTGGTCGCCCTCGTCGGCTACACCAACGCCGGCAAGTCGACGCTCTTCAACCGCCTGACCGGCTCGGGCGTCCTCGCCAAGGACATGCTCTTCGCGACGCTCGACCCGACGATGCGGGCGATCCCGCTGCCCGGCGCCAAGCGCGCCATCCTCTCCGACACCGTCGGCTTCATCTCCGACCTGCCGCACCAGCTCGTCGCCGCCTTCCGCGCGACGCTCGAGGAGGTGCTCGAGGCCGACCTCATCCTCCACGTCCGCGACATCGCCCACCCCGAGAGCGAGATCCAGGCCGAGAACGTCCGCGCCATCCTCGCCGAGCTCGGCGTCTCCGACGAGCGCCAGGCGGCGATGATCGAGGTGTGGAACAAGATCGACACCCTCGACCCGGCGCGCGCCGAGACGCTCGCCGCGATCGCCGCGCGCGACCCGAGGGTGCGGGTCATCTCGGCGCGGACGGGGCAGGGGGTTGCCGCCCTCCTCGACGCCATCGCCGCCGACCTCGCCGAGCCGACCGAGGACGAGACCCTCCACCTCCGCTTCGACCAGGGCCGCGAGCGCGCCTGGCTCTTCGACCAGAAGGTCGTCCGGGCCGAGCACGCGACCGACGACGGCTACGACCTCGACGTCCGCTGGACCGACCGCGACCGCAGCCGCTACCGGCTGCTCTGAAAGACCTCTGCGAAGAGG
>CAZEGY010000276.1:0-4816 GCA_964511815.1 uncultured Rhodovulum sp. | reverse complement strand
GTCGGAGACGAAGTCGGCCGGTCGCCACCATGTCGGCGAGAACCTCGTCGTAGCGTCCCATGCCCGCGTCCCGCCTTTCGGTCTCCCGGCCGTCGAATCGCCGCAGGGTCGCATCATTCCCGGCGGCGTGCGAGGCCGCAGGCCGGCGCTCGGCAGACCGGCGTGGCGTCGCGCCGGGCGCAGTCGGCGCCGGAAGCCCGGAAGCTGTCGCCTTTTTCGTCACGGTGGTGTCTCGTCGGGTCCGAACCGCTCCCCACCGCGAGGCGCCCGATGGCCGATCTTCCCACCCATGCCCGCGTCGTCGTCATCGGCGGCGGCATCTCCGGCTGCTCCGTCGCCTATCACCTGACCGAGCTCGGCTGGACCGACGTCGTGCTGCTCGAGCGCAAGCGGCTGACCTCCGGCACCACCTGGCACGCGGCGGGGCTCGTCGGCCAGCTCCAGGCGAGCCAGAACCGGACGCGCCTCGCCAAGTACTCGGCCGATCTCTACGCCCGCCTCGAGGCGGAGACCGGCCTCGCCACCGGCTTTCGGCAGTGCGGCTCGATGACCGTGGCGCTGAGCGCGGAGCGGCGCGAGGAGATCCTGCGGCTCGCGGCGATGGCGCGCGCCTTCGGGGTCGAGGTGAACGAGCTCGCGCCTCCCGAGATCGCGGCGATGTACCCGCATCTCGCCATCGACGGCGTCGTCGCCGGCGTCCACCTGCCCGCCGACGGGCAGGCCGATCCCGGCAACGTCGCGCTGGCGCTGGCGAAAGGCGCGCGGATGCGGGGGGCGCGCATCGTCGAGGACGTGAAGGTGACCGCCGTCACCAGCGCCGGCGGGCGCGTCACCGGCGTCGACTGGCAGGCGGGCGCGGCGACCGGGCACATCGCCGCGGACGCGGTGGTGAACTGCGGCGGCATGTGGGGGCGCGAACTTGCCGCCCGCAACGGCGTGACCCTGCCGCTCCACGCCTGCGAGCACTTCTACGTCGTCACCGAGCCGATCGCGGGTCTCGGGCGGCTGCCGGTGCTGCGGGTGCCGGAGGAGTGCGCCTACTACAAGGAGGACGCGGGCAAGATCCTGCTCGGCGCCTTCGAGCCGGTGGCGAAGCCCTGGGGCATGGACGGCATTCGCGAGGACTTCTGCTTCGACCAGCTGCCCGAGGACGTCGACCATTTCGAGCCGATCCTCGACAAGGCGATCCGCCGGATGCCGATGCTGGCCGAGGCCGGGATCCATACGTTCTTCAACGGCCCCGAGAGCTTCACCCCGGACGATCGCTACTATCTCGGCGAGGCGCCGGAGCTCGCCGGCTACTGGGTGGCCGCGGGGTACAACTCGATCGGCATCGCCTCCTCTGGCGGCGCCGGCATGGCGCTCGCCCGCTGGATGGACGACGGCGCGCCGCCCTTCGACCTGTGGGAGGTCGACGTCCGCCGGGCGCAGCCATTCCAGAGGAACCGCCGCTACCTGCGCGCCCGGGTCACCGAGACGCTGGGCCTGCTCTACGCCGACCATTTCCCCAACCGCCAGATGGCGAGCGCCCGCGGGGTCCGCCGCTCGCCCCTGCACGGCCACCTCGCGGCGCGCGGCGCCGTCTTCGGCGAGATCGCCGGCTGGGAGCGGGCGAACTGGTTCGCCGAGCCCGGGCAGGCGGCGGAGTACCGCTACACCTGGGGGCGGCCGAACTGGTTCGCGAACCAGCGCGCCGAGCACATGGCGCTGCGCGAGGGCGTCGGGCTCCTCGACATGTCGTCGTTCGGGAAGATCCGCGTCGAGGGCCGGGACGCGCTCGGCCTGCTCCAGCGGCTCTGCGCCAACGAGATCGACGTCGCGGTCGGGCGGATCGTCTACACCCAGATGCTGAACCCGCGGGGCGGCATCGAGAGCGACCTGACGGTGACCCGCCTCGGCGAGACCGCCTTCCTGCTCGTCGTGCCCGCCGCGACGCTCCGCCGCGACCTGAGCTGGCTCCGCCGCCATCTCGGCGAGGCGCGGGCGGTGGTCACCGACGTGTCCTCGGGCGAGGCGGTGCTGCCGGTGATGGGGCCGCGGTCGCGCGACCTCCTCGCCCGGGTGTCGCCGGACGACTTCTCCGATGCCGCCCATCCGTTCGGCCACGCCCGCGAGATCGAGATCGGCATGGGCCTCGCCCGCGCCCACCGGGTCACCTACGTCGGCGAGCTCGGCTGGGAGCTCTACGTCGCGACGGACATGGCGGCGCACGTCTTCGAGACGCTGGTCGAGGCGGGTGCCGACCTCGGGTTGCGGCTCTGCGGGCTGCACGCGATGGACAGCTGCCGGATCGAGAAGGGTTACCGCCATTTCGGCCACGACATCACCGACGAGGACCACGTCCTCGAGGCCGGGCTCGGCTTCGCGGTCAGGACCGGCAAGGGCGACTTCATCGGCCGCGACGCGGTGCTCGCGCGGCGCGAGGCGGGGCTGGCGCGGCGCCTGGTGCAGTTCCGGCTGCGCGACCCCGAGCCGCTGCTCTATCACGGCGAGCCGATCCTCCGCGACGGGCGCATCGTCGGGCATCTGACCTCGGGCAACTACGGGCACGCCCTCGGGGCGGCGGTCGGCCTCGGCTACGTGCCCTGCGCCGGGGAGAGCGCGGAGGTGGTGCTCGCGTCGGCCTACGCGATCGACGTCGCCGGGCGGACGGTCGCGGCGGAGGCGAGCCTCGCGCCGCTCTACGATCCGCGCTCGGAGCGGGTGAGGGGCTGAGCGGCGCCGGCGGGGGTCGAGCGCGGTACCGACCCGCTCCCCCGCCGACGATGCGGCGGGGGAGCGACCCCGGGCGGGCGGCTTATATTAGCCGAGCGTCTCGGATACCGCCGCCGCGACCGCCGCGGTGATGGTGTCGGCCTCCTCCCGGCTCAGGCAGAGCGGCGGGGCGAAGCCGAGGATGTCGCCCTGGGGCATGGCGCGGCCGATGACGCCGCGGGCGAGGAGCGCCGCGGTGACGGCCGGGCCGACCTTGCGGGCGGGGTCGAAGGCGCGGCGGGTGGCGCGGTCCTCGACGAACTCGATCGCCGCGAGCATCCCCTCGCCGCGGATGTCGCCGACGTTCGGATGGTCGCCGATCGCGTCGGCGAGCGCGGCGCGGAAGTAGGCGCCGGTGTCGCCGGCGTTGGCGACGAGGCCGAGGCTGTCGACGAGGCGGAGGTTGGCGATGCCGGCGGCGGCGCCGATCGGGTGGGCGGAGTAGGTCCAGCCGTGGCCGATCGGGCCGTTCTCGTCGGTGCCCTGCTCCAGCACCTTCCAGACCTTGTCGCCGACGATCGAGCCGGAGAGCGGGGCGTAGGCCGAGGTGAGGCCCTTGGCGATGGTGATGATGTCGGGGCGGATGCCGTAGTGGTCCGAGCCGAACATCGTGCCGAGGCGGCCGAAGCCCGTCACCACCTCGTCGGCGACGAGGAGGATGTCGTGCCGGGCGAGAACCTCCTGGATCGCCCGCCAGTATCCGGCCGGGGGCGGGACGATGCCGCCGGTGCCGAGGACGGGCTCGCCGATGAAGGCGGCGATGGTGTCGGCACCCTCGCGGGCGATCAGGGCCTCGAGCTCGGCGGCGCAGTGGGCGGTGAACGCTTCCTCGCTCATCGCAGCGTCGGGCCGGCGGAAGTAGTAGGGCGCCTCGGTGTGGAGGATGCCGGGGAGGGGCAGGTCGAACTTCTTGTGGAAGCCCTCGAGGCCGGTCAGGGAGCCGGTCATCAGGCCCGAGCCGTGGTAGCCACGCCAGCGGGAGACGATCTTCTTCTTCTCCGGTCGGCCGAGGACGTTGTTGTAATACCAGATCAGCTTGATGTTGGTCTCGTTGGCGTCGGAGCCGCCGAGGCCGAAGTAGACCTTCGACATGCCGGCCGGCGCGCGGTCGAGGATCATCTTCGCCAGCGTGATCGAGGCCTCGGTGCCGTGGCCGACGTAGGCGTGGTAGTAGGCGAGCTCGCGGGCCTGCGCGGCGATGGCGTCGGCGATCTCGCTGCGGCCGTAGCCGACGTTGACGCAGTAGAGGCCGGCGAAGGCGTCGAGGAGGCGCTTGCCGTCGCGGTCCTCGATGTAGACGCCCGAGCCGCCGGTGACGATGCGCGAGGCGGTGTCGCCGCGGGCGTGCTGGGCGAGGTGGGTCGAGGGGTGGAAGAAGCTCTCGCGGTCCCAGAGCGCGAGCTGGTCGTTGGTCAGCATGTCGTTGTCCTCACTCGAAAAAGGGGATGCACGTCGCGTGCATCGGGATCTCTGCACCGCGCGGGGCCCGCTCAGCCCCAGTCGCGGCAGACGTATTTCACCTCCATGAACGCCTCCATGCCGAGGCGGGCGCCTTCGCGGCCGAGGCCGGACTGCTTGAAGCCGCCGAAGGGGATCGGCGCGCCGGTGACCTTGGTGCGGTTGACCGCGACCATGCCGAACTCGAGGGCGCGGGTCAGGCGGTAGATGCGCCGCGGGTCTTGGGTGTGGAGGTAGGCGACGAGGCCGTACTCGGTGGCGTTGGCGCGGGCGACGGCCTCGGCCTCGGTGTCGAAGGGGGCGAGGGCGGCGACCGGGCCGAAGGTCTCCTCGTGCATGATCGCCGCGTCGGCGGGGACGTCCGCGAGGACGGTCGGGGCGTAGAAGCTCGGGCCGAGATCGAGGCGCGCGCCGCCGGCGAGGAGGCGGGCGCCCCGGGCGAGGGCGTCGGCGACCTGGGACTCCTGCTTGGCGACGGCCTTCTCGTTGACGAGGGGGCCGATGTCGGGGTCGTCCTCGCCGCGGCCGACGGTGAGGGCGGCTGTCGCCGCGGCGAAGCGGCGGCAGAACTCGGCGTAGACCGGGCGCTCGATCAGGAAGCGGT
>CAZEGY010000275.1:0-4834 GCA_964511815.1 uncultured Rhodovulum sp. | reverse complement strand
ACCGCCAACCGCCAGTTCAAGGCCGCGCCGCGGCTCCTCGTCGCCGCCGAGGGGATGCACTACACTTCTGCCGACGGCCACAAGGTGCTCGACGGCACCGCCGGCCTCTGGTGCTGCAACGCCGGCCACGGGCGGAGGCGGATCACCGACGCGGTCAGCCGGCAGCTCGCGACCCTCGACTACGCGCCCTCGTTCAACATGGGCCACCCGATCGCCTTCGACTTCGCCGAGCGGCTCGCCGCCGCAGCCCCCGGTCCGGACGGCGAGAAGCTCGACCGCATCTTCTTCACCGGCTCGGGTTCGGAGAGCGTCGATACCGCACTGAAGATCGCCATCGCCTACCAGCGCGCGATCGGCCAGGGAACGCGCACCCGCGTCATCGGCCGCGAGCGCGGCTATCACGGCGTCGGCTTCGGTGGCATCTCGGTCGGCGGTCTCGTCAACAACCGCCGGGTCTTCCCGCAGCTGCCGGGCGTGGACCACCTGCGCCACACCCATGACCTCGCGAAGAACGCCTTCGTCAAGGGCCAGCCCGAGCACGGCGCCGAGCTCGCCGACGACCTGCAGCGCCTCGTCGATCTCCACGGCGCCGAGACCATCGCCGCCGTCATCGTCGAGCCCGTTGCCGGCTCGACCGGCGTGCTCGTGCCGCCGAAGGGCTATCTGGAGCGTCTTCGCGAGATCGCGACGAGGCACGGCATCCTCTTGATCTTCGACGAGGTCATCACCGGCTTCGGCCGGCTGGGTGCGCCCTTCGCCACCAACTTCTTCGGCGTGACCCCGGACATCGTGACCACCGCCAAGGGCCTGACCAACGGCGTCGTGCCGATGGGTGCGGTCTTCACCTCGCGCGCGGTGCACGACGCGCTGATGACCGGCCCGGCGAACGCCATCGAGCTGTTCCACGGCTATACCTATTCCGGCCACCCGGTCGCCTGCGCCGCCGGCCTCGCGACGCTCGACATCTACGAGAGCGAGGGCCTGTTCACCCGCGCCGCCGAGCTGCAGGCGAAGTGGGACGACGCGATCCACTCGCTGAAGTCGGCGAAGAACGTCATCGACATCCGCACCATCGGCCTGGTCGCCGGCATCGAGCTGGCCTCGCGCGACGGGGCGCCGGGCGCGCGGGCCTACGACGTCTTCGTCGACTGCCTGGCGAAGGGTTTGCTGATCCGCGTCACCGGCGACATCATCGCGCTGTCGCCGCCGCTGATCGTCGAGGAGGGGCAGGTCGACGAGATCGTCGCCACCCTCGGCGACGCCCTGAACCGCGCCGCCTGAGAGACGGAGGACGGCAACGATGCACGACGCTGACCTGCGGCGCGCCGGCGCCGTCCTCGAGATCGACCTCGCGGCGATCCGGCAGAACTGGCGGAGCCTTTCCGCCCGCACCCGTTGCGCCTGCGCCGCGGTGGTGAAGGCCGACGCCTACGGGCTCGGGGCGACGACCGTCGCCCCGGCGCTCCATGCCGAAGGGGCGCGCATTTTCTTCGTCGCCCACCTGGACGAGGCGCTGGCGCTGCAGCCGGCGCTGCCGGAGGGCACGCCGATCTTCGTGCTGAACGGCCTGCCGCCGGGCGCCGAGGCCGACTGCGAGGCCGCCGGCATCATCCCGGTGCTGAACAGCCTCGACCAGGTCCACGGCTGGACCGGCCTTGCCCGCCGCAAGGGCCGGCCGCTCGCCGCCGCGGTGCAGGTCGACAGCGGCATGTCGCGCATGGGCCTGCCGGCCGACGAGCTCGACGCCCTCGTCGCCGACGCCGACCGGCTCGCCGGCATCGACCTGCGGCTGGTGATGAGCCACCTCGCCTGCGCCGAGCGGCAGGAGGACCCGATGAACCGCGCCCAGCTCGAGCGTTTCGAAGCCGCGCGCCGGCGCCTGCCTGCGGCGCCCGCGAGCCTCGCCAACTCGTCCGGCATCTTCCTCGGCCCGGACTTCCACTTCGACGTCGCGCGCCCCGGCGCGGCGATGTACGGGCTCGCGCCGGTCGCGGGCGCGCCGAACCCGATGCGGCCCGTCGTCCGCCTGCGCGGCCGGATCGTGCAGCTGCGTGACATCCCCGCGGGCGCACGGGTCGGCTACGGTGCGAGCTGGACCGCTGGCCGCCCGAGCCGCATCGGCACCGTCTCGGTCGGCTATGCCGACGGCTACCTGCGCAGCCTCAGCCACGCGGCGACGGCGCATGTCGGCGACACGGCCGTGCCGCTGGTCGGCATCGTCTCGATGGACAGCATCACCTTCGACGTCACCGACGCGCCCGAGGCCGTCGCCGGCGGTTTCGTCGACCTGATCGGGCCGGCGAACCCGGTCGACGCCGTCGCCGCCGCCGGGGGCACCATCGGCTACGAAATCCTCACCTCGTTCGGCAGCCGCTACGTGCGCCGCTACGCCGGAACCGAAAGGCTCCCCCAATGAAGATCGTCATCCTCGGCAGCGGCGTCATCGGCACGACCAGCGCCTGGTATCTCGCAGCCGCAGGCCACGAGGTCATCGTCCTCGACCGCCAGCAGGGGCCGGCGCTCGAGACGAGCTTCGCCAACGCCGGCGAGATCTCGCCCGGCTACGCCTCGCCCTGGGCGGCGCCCGGCATCCCGGTGAAGGCGATCAAGTGGATGATGATGCGGCATAGCCCGCTCCTCATCCACCCGCACGTGGACCCGGCGTTCTGGCGCTTCGGCATCGCGATGCTGCGCAACTGCAACGCCGCCTCCTACGCGGTCAACAAGAGCCGCATGGTGCCGATCGCCGAATACAGCCGCGACATGCTGAAGGCGCTCCGCGCCGAGACCGGCATCGCCTACGATGAGCGGATGCAGGGCACGCTCCAGCTGTTCCGCACCGACAAGCTGATGTCGGGCGCGGCGAAGGACGTGAAGGTGCTGAACGAGCTCGGCGTGCCGAACCACCTGCTCGACCCGGCGGGCTGCATCGCCGTCGAGCCGGCTCTCGCCCGTGTCCGCGAGAAGTTCGTCGGCGGCCTGCAGCTCCCGAACGACGAGACCGGCGACTGCTTCAAGTTCACGAGCGCGCTCCGCGACCTCGCCGCCGCCCGCGGCGTCGACTTCCGCTACGGCGTGACGATCGAGCGCATCCTGGCCGAGGCGGGCCGAGTCACCGGCGTCGCGACCAGCGCCGGACCCGTCTCGGGCGATGCCTGCGTGCTGGCGCTGGGGAGCTACTCGTCGCTCGTCCTGAAGGAGCACGGCATCGACCTGCCGGTCTACCCGGTCAAGGGCTACTCGCTCACCGTGCCGATCACCGACCCCTCGGGCGCGCCGGAATCCACGGTGATGGACGAGAAGCACAAGGTGGCGATCACCCGGCTCGGCGACCGGATCCGCGTCGGCGGCATGGCCGAGCTCGACGGCTTCTCGACCGCGCTGCACCCGAACCGCCGCGCGACGCTCGAGCACGTGGTCTCCGACCTCTACCCGGCCGGCGGTGACGCGAAGGCGGGCTCGTTCTGGGCCGGCCACCGCCCGATGACGCCGGACGGCCCGCCGGTGATCGGGCGGGCGAAGTACCCGAACCTCTGGCTCAACACCGGCCACGGCACCCTCGGCTGGACGATGTCCTGCGGCTCCGGCGCCGTCCTCGCCGACCTCGTCTCCGGCCGCATCCCGGCGATCGACGCCAGCGAACTCGGCCTCGATCGCTATTCGGCGGCCGCGTCCGCCTCGGCCCGCAACAACAAGGAGCTTGCCGCATGAAGACGATCAACGCTAGCGGAGCACCCGCCGCCATTGGGCCTTACGTCCACGCTGTCGCTTTCGGCGAGTTCCTCTTCACCTCGGGGCAGATCCCGCTCGACCTTGCCGGGACCATGCCCACGGGTATCGAAGCGCAGACCGAGCAAGTCTTCGACAACCTCGCCGCTGTCCTCGCAGAGGCCGGCACCCGGCTCGACCAAGTGGTGAAGGCGACCGTCTTCGTCACTGACCTCGGCGACTTCGCGAAGCTCAACGCCATCTACGAGAAGCGTTTCGGCACGCACAAGCCGGCCCGCTCCACGGTTCAGGTCGCGGCGTTGCCGCGCGGCGCGTCGGTCGAGATCGAGCTCGTCGCCCGCCTTCCCGCTGCCTGACTGTCTCGTCCCCAAGAGTTCCAGGAGGAATACCCGATGACCGATCTCAGCCACTACGTCTCCGGCGGGCACGCACCCGGAAAGTCCGGCCGCTTCGCGGACGTCTTCAACCCGGCGACCGGCGCCGCCGAGAAGCGCGTGCCGCTCGCCACCACCGACGAGGTGGACGCCGTCGTCGCCATCGCCAAGGCCGCCTGGCCGGCGTGGGCGAAGACCCCGCCGCTGCGCCGGGCGCGCATCCTCGACAAGTTCAAGTTCCTGCTCATGGAGAACGCCGACAGGATCGCCGAGCTGATCTCGGCCGAGCACGGCAAGATCCACGACGACGCGCTCGGCGAGGTCACCCGCGGCCTCGAGGTCGTCGAGTTCGCCGTCGGCATCCCGCACCTGCTGAAGGGCGAGGTCACCGAGAACGTCGGCACCAACGTCGACAGCCACAGCTTGCGCCAGCCGCTCGGCGTCGTCGCCGGCATCACGCCGTTCAACTTCCCCTGCATGGTGCCGATGTGGATGTTCCCCGTCGCGCTCGCCTGCGGCAACACCTTCGTGCTGAAGCCCTCCGAGCGCGACCCCTCCGCCGCGCTCCTCATCGCCGAGCTCCTGACCGAGGCCGGGCTGCCCGACGGAGTCTTCAACGTGGTGAACGGCGACAAGGAGGCGGTCGACGCCCTCCTCGACAACCCCGACGTGAAGGCGGTGAGCTTCGTCGGCTCGACCCCGATCGCCCGCTACATCTACGCCCGCGGCAC
>CAZEGY010000274.1:0-4853 GCA_964511815.1 uncultured Rhodovulum sp. | reverse complement strand
ATCATGAACGGCCTCGGCACCGAGGTGATCCAGCTCTACCGCGGCGACCAGATCCTCCGCGGCTTCGACGCCGACCTCCGCGACCACGTCGCCGCCGCCATGCGCGACCGCGGCGTCGTGCTCGAGATCCAGCGCGACGTGACCGGCGTCGAGAAGACCGCCGACGGCCTCCGCATCACGCTCGACAACGGCGAGAGCCACGTCGTCGACCAGGTGCTCTTCGCCACCGGCCGCCACGCCAACACCGCCGGCCTCGGCCTCGACGATCTCGGCGTGCGCCTGCGCGCCGACGGGTCGGTCGAGGTCGACCGCTGGTCGCAGACCGCGGTGCCCTCGATCTACGCCGTCGGCGACGTCACCGGGCGCCACGCGCTGACGCCGGTCGCGATCCGCGACGGCCACGCCTTCGCCGACACCGTCTTCGGCGCCGACGCGCGCCCCGCCGACCATTCGCTGATCCCGACGGCGATCTTCACCCAGCCCGAGGCGGCGACCGTCGGGCTGACCGAGGCGGAGGCGCGCGCCGCGGGGGCGGTCGAGATCTACCGCGCCGCCTTCCGGCCGCTGATGGCGACGATCTCCGGCCGGCAGGAGCGGACGCTGATGAAGCTCGTCGTCGCCGTCGAGAGCCGCAAGGTGCTCGGGGTGCACCTCGCCGGGCACGGTGCGGCGGAGCTGATCCAGCTCGCGGCGGTGGCGCTCGGCATGGGCGCGACCAAGGAGGACTTCGACCGGACGATGCCCGTCCACCCGACCTCCGCCGAGGAACTGGTCACGATGCGGATCCCGGTCCCCGCAACGTCTTGAATTCCCCGTGCGGGTGGTCAAATCCACCCCGGGACCCAACGAACGCGAGAGGAGCGGAGAGGCGCATGCCCTACAGCAACAGCGGCGGTCCCTGGGGAGGCGGCGGCGGCGGCGACGACGACGGAAAGTCGGGCGGCCGCGCCCCCTGGGGAGGCGACGATCGCGGCAACGACCGCGGCAACGACCGCGGAGGGCGTGGCCCCGGCGGCCAGCCCACGGTTCCCGACATCGACGAGATCGTCCGCAAGGGGCAGGAACAGCTCAAGATCCTGATCGGCGGCCGCGGCGGCCGCAGCGGCGGGCGCGGCCCGGGCGGCGGCGGCAACGGCGCCTTCGGCCGGCGCGGCATCGTCATCGCGGCGCTGGCGCTCGTCGGGCTCTGGCTCGTCATGTCGGTCTACACCGTCCGGCCCGAGGAGCAGTCGGTCGAGCTCACCTTCGGCGAGTGCCGGGGCGACTGCATCGGCCAGCCCGGCCTCAACTTCGCGCCGTGGCCGATCGTCACCCACGAGATCGTCCAGGTCACCCGCGAGAACACCGAGGAGATCGGCTCGGGCACGGTGCGCGGCACCTCGGCCGGCCTGATGCTCACCGGCGACGAGAACATCGTCGACATCACCTTCCAGGTGGTGTGGAACGTCCGCGACCCGGCCGAGTTCCTCTTCAACCTCTCCGACCCCACCGCGACGATCCAGGCGGTCGCCGAGTCGGCGATGCGCGAGGTCGTCTCGCGCTCGGAGCTCTCGCCGATCCTGTCGCGCGACCGCGGCATCATCAGCCAGGAGGTCCAGGACCTCATCCAGCAGACCCTCGACGAATACACCTCGGGCGTCCACGTCGTCCGCGTCAACTTCGACAAGGCCGACCCGCCGCAGGAGGTCATCGACGCCTTCCGCGAGGTCCAGGCCGCCCGCCAGGAGCGTTCGACCCTCCAGAACCGCGCCGACGCCTACGCCAACCAGACCCTCGCCGCCGCCCGCGGCGACGCCGCCCAGAAGATCCAGGAGGCCGAGGGCTACCGCGCGCAGGTCATCAACGCCGCCGAGGGCGAGGCGTCCCGCTTCACCGCCGTGCAGCAGGAGTACGTCAAGGCCCCCGAGGTCACCCGCGACCGGCTCTATCTCGAGACGATGGAGACGGTGCTCGGCGACACCCAGATGTTCCTCCTCGACACGCCGAACGGCGAGGCCAACGGCCTCGTGCCCTACCTGCCCCTGAACGAGCTGCGCCGCGCCCCGCCGCCGCCGCAGGCCGCGGAGTCCCAGTGATGAGCCGTTTTCCCATCCTCGTCGGCCTCCTCGTCGTCGCCGGTTTCCTCCTGCTCAGCTCGATCTTCACCGTCGACGAGCGGCAGAAGGCGATGGTGCTCCAGTTCGGTCAGGTGCGCGCGATCAAGGAGGACCCCGGCCTCGCCTTCAAGATCCCCTTCGTCCAGAACGTCGTCTTCTACGACAGCCGCATCCAGGGCCTCGACACCAACGCCCTCGAGGTGACGCCGCTCGACGACCGCCGGCTGATCGTCGACGCCTTCGCCCGCTGGCGCATCGACGACGTCAGCCAGTTCCGCCGGGCCGTCGGCGTCGGCGGCATGACCGCCGCGACCCAGAAGCTCGAGGCGATCCTGAACGCCAACGTCCGCGAGGCGCTCGGCTCGGTCCGCTCCGAGGCGGTGCTCTCCGCCGACCGCGTCGGGCTGATGAACCGCATCCGCGACGCCGCGATCATCGAGGCCCGCGCCCTCGGCATCGAGATCATCGACGTGCGGCTGAAGCGGGCGGACCTGCCCGAGCAGAACCTCCAGGCCACCTTCGACCGCATGAAGGCCGAGCGCGAGCGCGAGGCCGCCGACGAGCGCGCCCGCGGCAACGAGGCGGCGCAGCGGGTGCGGGCGCAGGCCGACCGCACCGCGCTCGAGATCGTCTCCGAGGCCGACCGCGACGGCCGTGTCATCCGCGGCGAGGCCGACGCCGAGCGCAACCGCGTCCTCGCCGACGCCTATGGCGCCGACCACGAGTTCTTCTCGTTCCTGCGCTCGATGGACGCCTACAAGACCGCGCTCACCGGCGACAACACCACGATGATGATCTCGCCCGACAGCGCGTTCTTCCACTACCTGCGCTCGCCGAGCCCCGACGCCGCCAATGCGCCGGGCGGGGCGCCGGGCGGGGCGCCGGGAGCGGCACCGGGCACGGCGCCGGGTGCGGACGCGCCCGAGCCGCAGACCATGCGGTTGGGGGCCGATTGAGGGACGTCCTCTTCGGCCTCGGCTTCGTCGCCATCGTCGAGGGGCTCGTGCTCGCGCTCGTGCCCGGGCACCTCGAGCGGGCGCTGGCGCTCGTCGCGACGATGGAGCCCGAGCGTCGCCGGACCCTCGGGCTCGCCGCCGTCGCGGCGGGCGTCGCCCTTGTCTGGGTCGTCCGCTCGTGAAACACTGAGGCGAAAAAAGGCGGCCGGCGGCGCGCCGGCCGGCGAGGGATCCCGGCAGCTTTCCCGCGCGCGGCGATGGCCTCGAGCCCCGGCGCGGAAGGAGGACACGAAGCGGTGCATCTGGCGACTCGTTCTCTCACCCGCGCGCTCGCGCTCATCCTCGCGGTGGGTCTCGCCGCGCCGCTCGCGGCACAGGACACCCCCGAGGGCGGCAATCCGGCGCCGCTCGGCGCCGATCCCGGCCCCGGCCCCGGCCCCGGCCCGCGCTACGTCCCCGAGAGCTTCTCCGAGCTCTCGAACCGCCTGAGCCCCGCCGTCGTCAACATCACGACGACGACGGTCGTCCCCGACGTCGGCCAGGGGATGCGGCCGGTGCTGCCGCCGGGCTCGCCGTTCGAGGACTTCTTCCGCGACTTCATGGACCGCCAGCCGGGCCAGCGCCGCCAGCAGCGCTCCAACGCCCTCGGCTCGGGCTTCATCATCTCGCCCGACGGCTACATCGTCACCAACAACCACGTCATCGACAGCGCCGACGAGATCACCGTCGAGCTCTACTCCGGCGGCACCCTCGACGCCGAGCTCGTCGGCCGCGACCCGCGCACCGACATCGCGCTCCTCAAGGTCAGGAGCGAGACCGACCTGCCGTTCGTCGCCTTCGGCGACTCGGACGCCGCCGACGTCGGCGACTGGGTGCTGGCGATCGGCAACCCGCTCGGCCAGGGCTTCTCGGTCTCCGCCGGCATCGTCTCGGCGCGCAACCGCACCCTCCAGGGCAGCTACGACGACTTCATCCAGACCGACGCCGCGATCAACCGCGGCAACTCCGGCGGCCCGCTCTTCAACATGACCGGCGAGGTGATCGGGGTGAACACCGCGATCCTCTCCCCGAACGGCGGCTCGATCGGCATCGGCTTCGCCATGTCGTCGGCGGTGGTCTCCCGCGTCGTCGACCAGCTCCGCGACTTCGGCGAGACCCGGCGCGGCTGGCTCGGGGTGCGCATCCAGAACCTCGATCCCGACATGGCCGACGCCCTCGGCCTCGACGAGGCCAGGGGGGCGATGGTCACCGACGTGCCCGAGGGGCCGGCGCTCGACGCCGGGATCAGGTCGGGCGACGTCGTCCTCAGCTTCGGCGGCGAGGAGATCGAGGACACCCGCGAGCTCGTGCGCGTCGTCGCCGACACCCCGGTCGGCGAGACCGTCGACGTCGTCGTGCTGCGCAACGGCAAGGAGGAGACGCTGCGCGTCAAGATCGGCCTGCTCGAGGAGCCGACCCTCGCCGCCGCGCCCGGCGGCGGTTCGGACACGCCCGCGCCCGACGCGGCGCCGACCGAGGAGACCCTGCTCGGGATGACCGTCGCCGTCGTCAGCGACGACCTCCGCCGCTCGTTCGCCCTCGACGACGACGTCCGCGGCCTGGTGGTGACGAGCGTCGACGAGTCCGCCGACGCCTACATGAAGGGCATGCGCGCCGGCGACGTCATCAGCGAGGTCGGCCAGGAGGCGGTGGCCAACCCGAAGGAGATGCGCAGCCGCATCGAGTCGGCGGAAGCCGCGGGGCGCAACTCGATCCTCCTCCTCGTCCGCCGCGAGGGCCAGCCGCGCTTCGTGGCGCTGAA
>CAZEGY010000273.1:0-4906 GCA_964511815.1 uncultured Rhodovulum sp. | reverse complement strand
TCCCCGAGGTCCGCCTCAAGAAGTTCATGGAGATGCGCGGCGCCGACGGCGGCCCGTGGCGCCGGCTCTGCGCGCTCCCCGCCCTCTGGGTCGGCCTCCTCTACGACGCCGCCGCCCTCGACGCGGCCTGGGAGCTCTGCAAGGGCTGGACGGCGGAGGAGCGCGACCGCCTGCGCCACGACGCGGGGCGCCACGGCCTCCGCGCCGAGATCGCCGGGCGGCCGCTCCTCGACGTCGCCCGCGACGTCCTCGCCATCGCCGACGCCGGCCTCGCGGCCCGCGCCCGTCCCGGCGCCGGCGGGCTCGTCGCCGACGAGCGCCACTTCCTCAACGCCCTCCACGACATCGCCGCCCGCGGCGAGACCGCCTCGGACGAGCTCCTCGCCCGCTACCGCGGGCCGTGGGAGGGCGATCTCACCCGGATCTACGGCGAGTACAGCTACTGACCGGCCCGGCCCGCTACGCCGCGCGCCGGATGCCGCCGGCCTCCTCCTCCGGCATCCAGCGGACGACGTAGCTCTTCGCGAGCAGGAGCACGCGCTCGACGTGGACCTCCGCGCCCGGGAACAGCGCCGCGGTCTCGGCCCGGGTCAGCAGGTTGATCCCCTCGACCGCCCGGCGGCGCCGGTCGAGGCTCATCTGTCGGAACGAGCGCCGGAGCGACAGCGACATCATCCGCGCGCGCATCGGCGCGCCGAACCAGTGCATGAACGGGGCGTGGAAGTGCGGCTCGACCGGAAAGCTCCACGCCGGGGTCTGCACCCAGCCCGAGCGCCCGACGCGCCGGGCCTCCGACGCCATCCGCGCCATGTCGTGCCAGGTGCCGACGTGCTCGATCACCGAGTTCGCGTGCACGAGGTCGATCGACTGGTCGGCGAAGCCGACGAGATCGCGGGCGTCGCCGAGGCTCTTCGAGAAGACCCCCGTCGGCAGGTCGTCGGGAAGCGGCCGGTCGAGCTCCTCCTGGCGCGGGTTGAGCAGCGTCACGTGGGCGACGTGCTCGAGCCCGACGTTCGCCCAGTAGTCCGGCCGCCCGCCGACGTCGAGCACGACGAGCGGCCGGCCGAGACGCTCCGCGAGGCGCGCGATCTGCCCGCGCAGCAGGACGCCCCGCTTCCGGCGGAAGCGGTTGACGGTGGAATGCTCCTTGTAGTCGATGGAATCGAGAATGCTCACGACCCGTCTCTCCCCAAACTTGAAAACGGATTCGGTACAACCGAAGCGACAGTATAGTGGCCCCTGCGAATTCCGAAGCGTTCATCGCCGGATCCAATGGCTTCGACGTGACACGGCGGCGCGCCGGGCGCTAAGGTGCGTCTAACGCGAATTTCTGGTGCTGTCACGGGAACATGCCGCAATCCGCTCTGACGCTGAAAGCCCTCGGCGAGCGCCTCGCGCGGGGACCCCGCGCCTGGCGCAACCGCCTGTGGGCGCATCGCGCCCGGCTCGGCGGTCCGCCGGGGGTCGCGCCGTCGCTGCCCGAGCCCGTGCTCCTCGGCGATGCCGGGCGCGGGCAGGCGCTCCTCGGCGGGCGCTGGCGGGCGCTCGGGCACGAGATCGCGCTCGGCGGCGGCTCGATCTGGGCGGCGCCGCTCCCCGATGCGCGGCTCGAGGCCGAGCGCCAGGCCTGCCTCTGGCTCGACGACCTCGCCGCGATCGGCAACCGCCACGCCCGCGCGCTGGCCCAGGCGTGGGTGCTCGACTGGATCCGCCGCTACGGCACCGGCGGCGGCCCGGGCTGGGAGGCGGAGGTCGCCGGACGGCGGGCGAAGCGCTGGGCGGTGCACGCGGCCCTCCTCGCCGCGGGGCTCGACCGCGTCGCGACCGACCGCTTCTGGCGGGGGCTCGCCGCGCACCAGCGCTATCTCGCCCGGGCGTGGACGCTGGCGGCGCCGGGATTGCCGCGGCTCCGGGCGCTCTCGGGGCTGGTCTGGACCGGGATCGTCCTGCCCCATCCCGGCCACGCCGAGGCGCTCGCCGAGATGGCGGCGCTCGCCGACGCGCTGGTCGGGCCGGAGGGCGAGACCCCGTCGCGGGCGCCCGAGGACCTCGCCGAGATCCTGATCCTGCTCATCTGGACCGCGCGGCTCGTCGAGGACGCCGACCAGCACGCTCTCGCCCCGCATCTCCAGGCGATCGTCCGCGCCGTGCCCGCCGTCCGGCCGCTGCGCCTCGGCGACGGCGGCATGGCGGCCTTCCACGGCGGCGGGGCGGGCGACCCGGGCCGCCTCGACCAGGCGCTGGCCGAGCTCCGCCTCGCCGCCCAGCCGAAGCCGAAGCTGCCGCTCGGCTTCGCGCGGCTCTCGGGGAGCCGCGTCGTCGTGCTCATGGACGGAGCGGTGCCGCCCGGCGGCGCGATGGCGATGCGGGCGCACGCCGGCACCCTCGCCTTCGAGATGAGCGTCGGGCGCCAGCGGCTCGTCGTCAACGCCGGCCCCGGGCACGTCTTCGGGGCGGAGTGGGCGCTTCTCGCCCGCCAGACCGCGGCCCATTCGACCGTCGAGGTCGACGGGCGCTCGTCGGCGCGCTTCGAGACGACCGGGCTCGCCGCGCGCACCTTCGGGGTGCGCCTCGCCGACGGCCCGGCGCTCGTCTCGGTGCGGCAGGCCCAGGACGCGACCGGCCAGTGGCTCCTCGCCACCCAGGACGGCTACGTCGCGAGCCACGGGCTCCTCCAGGAGCGGCGGCTCTTCGTCGACGCCCGCGGGCAGGAGGTGCGCGGCGAGGAGATCCTGACCGTCGCCGACGCCCGCGCCCGGGTGCGGTTCGAGCACGCCGCGATCGCCGGGCGGCTCCCCTTCGCGGCGCGCTTCCACCTCCACCCCGACGTGACCGCCGGGGTCGACGAGGACAGCGGCGACGTCGTCCTGACCCTGCCCTCGGGGGAGACGTGGATCTTCCGGGCGGGCGGCGGGACGATCTGGCTCGAGGACTCGGTCAGCTTCGACCCGGCCGTGCCGGCGCCGCGGCCGGCACGGCAGGTGGTTGTCCGCGCCGAGGTGGTCGAGTATCTCGGCCAGGTCACCTGGTCGCTCGCCCGGCTCGCCGAGGCTCCGGCGGCGAGCTGACCGCCGCCGCCGCAACCCCGAGGAAGCTCCCGAGGAATCCGATGTCTCCCGATCTCGTGCCCGTCCGCCGGGCGCTGCTTTCCGTTTCCGACAAGACCGGCCTCGCCGACCTCGCCGCCACGCTCGTCGCCCGCGGCGTCGAGCTCGTCTCGACCGGCGGCACCGCGGCCGCGCTCCGCGACGCGGGCCTGCCCGTCCGCGACGTGTCGGCGCTGACCGAGTTCCCGGAGATGATGGACGGCCGGGTCAAGACGCTGCACCCGATGGTCCACGCCGGCCTTCTCGCCGTCCGCGACGACCCCGCCCACGCCGAGGCCCTCGACACCTACGGGATCGAGACGATCGACCTCCTCGTCGTCAACCTCTACCCGTTCGAGGCGACCGTCGCCGCCGGTGCCGACGACGCGACCTGCATCGAGAACATCGACATCGGCGGCCCGGCCATGCTCCGTGCCGCGGCGAAGAACCACGCCTACGTCGCCACCGTCACCGACGTCGAGGACTACCCCGCCCTCGCCGCCGAGCTCGACGCCCACGACGGCGCCACCTCGCGCGCCTTCCGCCAGCGGCAGGCGCTGGTGACCTACGGCCGCACCGCCGCCTACGACGCCGCGGTCTCGACCTGGCTCGCCGGCGCCCTCGGCGAGGCGACGCCCCGCCGCCGCGCCTTCGCCGGCACGCTGGCGCAGCCGCTCCGCTACGGCGAGAACCCCCACCAGGCGGCCGCCTTCTACCGCGACGGCTCCGCCCGGCCGGGGGTGGCGACCGCGCGCCAGCTCCAGGGCAAGGCGCTCTCCTACAACAACATCAACGACACCGACGCCGCCTTCGAGCTCGTCTCCGAGTTCGACCCCGCCGACACCTCGAATCCGGGCCCGGCGGTGGCGATCGTCAAGCACGCCAACCCCTGCGGCGTCGCCCGCGGGCCGTCGCTCGCCGCTGCCTACCGCGCCGCCTACGACTGCGACCGCACCTCGGCCTTCGGCGGCATCGTCGCGCTGAACGGCATCCTCGACGAGGAGACCGCCGCCGCGATCGCCGAGATCTTCACCGAGGTCGTCATCGCCCCCGACGCGACCGAGGGGGCGCGCGCGCTGTTCGCGGCGAAGAAGAACCTCCGCCTGCTCGTCACCGGCGGCCTCCCCGACCCGGCGACGCCGGCGCTCGCGTGGCGGCAGGTCGCGGGCGGCTTTCTCGTCCAGGGCCGCGACGACGGCCGCCTCGCCGCCGACGCCCTCCGCGTCGTGACGAGGCGTGCCCCGACCGACGCGGAGCTCGCCGACCTCCGCTTCGCGTGGACGGTGGCCAAGCACGTCAAGTCGAACGCCATCGTCTACGCCCGGGACGGCGCCACCGTCGGCATCGGCGCCGGGCAGATGAGCCGGGTCGACTCGACGCGCATCGCCGCCCGCAAGGCCCGCGACATGGCCGAGGCCCTCGGCCTCGCGACGCCGCCGACCACCGGCGCGGTCGTCGCCTCGGATGCGTTCTTTCCGTTCCCCGACGGCCTCCTCGCCGCCGCCGAGGCCGGCGCCACCGCGGTGATCCAGCCCGGCGGCTCGGTCCGCGACGACGAGGTGATCGCCGCCGCCGACGACAGGGGCCTCGCGATGCTGTTCACCGGAATGCGCCACTTCCGCCACTGAGCGCGCTCCGCGAAAGGGCTCCGATGCGCCCGGAGGTCGCCCCGTCTCGCGCGCGAGACGGGGGTCAAGTCGTTGATATCACTCAATTGTCCCTTGCGCGTTAACCCTCTGGAAAGGTGCGAAACGGCCGCTCATACCAACGGCCGCAATCACCGACTCCTGCAGCGGCCCCGCTCTCACACCGGCGCGGTC
>CAZEGY010000272.1:0-4932 GCA_964511815.1 uncultured Rhodovulum sp. | reverse complement strand
CCTCAGGCCGGGCGGAAGTCCATCGCCACGCCGTTGATGCAGTAGCGCAGGCCCGTCGGCGGCGGCCCGTCGGGGAAGACGTGGCCGAGATGGCTGCCGCAGGTCGCGCAATGGACCTCGGTCCGCACCATGCCGAGGCTCTCGTCGGTCCGGCTCTCGACCGCGCCCGCGACCGGGGTGTTGAAGCTCGGCCAGCCGGTGCCGCTCTCGAACTTGACCTCGCCCGCGAAGAGCGCCTCGCCGCAGCCCGCGCACGCGAAGGTGCCCGGCCGCTTCTCGTGGAGGAGCGCGCAGCTCCCCGGCCGCTCGGTGCCGTGCCCGCGCATCACCGCGTACTGCTCGGGCGTCAGCAGCCGCCGCCACTCCTCGTCGGTGCGGGTGACGCGGTAGGTCCTGGTCGCGGCATTGGTCTCGGTCGCCATCAGCTTCCTCCGAAGTGTTCCCGTCTAATGTCGGTCACTCCCGGTCCGGCTTCAAGGCGCGGGGCTTCCCTCCGCCGCGGGCTCGGTCTAAACCCCGACGCGACCAATCTTGCGGCAGCGGACACGATGAAGTTCACCCTCGCCTGGCTGAAGGACCACCTCGACACGAGCGCCACGCTCGACGAGATCACCTTCGCGCTGACCGACCTCGGCCTCGAGGTCGAGGGCGTGGCCAACCCGGCCGAGCGGCTCGCCGCCTTCACCGTCGGCGAGGTGCTGGAGGCGCACCCGCACCCCGACGCCGACAAGCTCCGCGTCTGCCGCGTCCTGACCGCCGACGGCGAGAAGCAGATCGTCTGCGGCGCCCCGAACGCCCGGGCCGGCATCAAGGTGGTGATCTCCAAGCCCGGCGACTACATCCCCGGCATCGACACGACGATCAAGGTCGGCAGGATCCGCGGCGTCGAGAGCCACGGCATGATGCTCTCCGAGCGCGAGATGGAGCTCTCCGACGCCCATACCGGCATCGTCGAGCTTCCCCCCGACGCCCCGGTCGGCGCCCGCTACATCGACGTCGTGCCCTTCGACCCGGTCATCGACGTCGCCATCACCCCGAACCGCCCCGACGCCCTCGGCGTCGCCGGCATCGCCCGCGACCTCGCCGCCCGCGGCCTCGGCACGCTGAAGACCCCGGCGGTCGCGCCCGTCCCCGGCACCTTCCCCTGCCCGGTCGGCATCTACCTCGCCCCCGACGTCGCCGGCGAGGCCTGCCCGCTCTTCGTCGGCCGGCTGATCCGCGGCGTCAGCAACGGCCCCTCGCCCCAGTGGTTGCAGGACCGCCTCCGGGCCATCGGCCTGCGGCCGATCTCGGCGCTCGTCGACATCACCAACTTCATGACCATCGACCGCAACCGGCCGCTGCACGTCTTCGACGCCGACAAGGTCCACGGCGCCATCGCCGTGCGCCTCGCGCGCCCGGGCGAGCACATGGTCGCGCTCGACGGCAAGGACTACGCCTTCGACGGCTCCGAGACCCTCGTCTGCGACCAGAACGGCCCCGAATCGATCGGCGGGGTCATGGGCGGCCAGCGCAGCGGCTGCACCGCGGAGACGGTCAACGTCTTCGTCGAGGCCGCGTACTTCGACCCCGTCCGCACCGCCCGCACCGGCCGGCGGCTGCGGGTCAACTCCGACGCCCGCTACCGCTTCGAGCGCGGCGTCGACCCGGCCTTCACCGCGCCGGGGATGGAGCTCGCCACCCGGATGATCCTCGATCTCTGCGGCGGCGAGGCCTCCGAGGTCGAGATCGCCGGCGCGACCCCGAGCACCGCCCGGAGCTTCCGCCTCGACCCGACCCGGGTCGTCCGCCTCGTCGGCATGGAGATCGCCGAGGACGAGCAGGTCCGCATCCTCGCCGCCCTCGGCTTCACCCCGGGCGCCCCCGACGCGGACGGCACCCGCGAGGTCGGCGTGCCGTCGTGGCGCCCCGACGTCCACGGCGAGGCCGACCTCGTCGAGGAGATCGCCCGCGTCGCCTCGCTGTCGAAGCTCGAGGGCAGGCCGCTCACCCGCCCGGCCGGCGTCGCGCGGCCGATCCTGACCCCGATGCAGCGCCGCGAGGGCCAGGCCCGCCGCCGCATCGCCGCCCTCGGCTACAACGAGTGCGTCACCTACAGCTTCATCGACAACGCCGCCGCCGCCCTCTTCGGCGGCGGCTCCGACGCCGTGCGCCTCGAGAACCCGATCAGCTCCGAGATGAGCCACATGCGGCCCGACCTGCTGCCGGGCCTCCTCCGCGCCGCCGCCCGCAACCAGGCGCGCGGCTTCCACGACCTCGCGCTCTTCGAGGTCGGCCAGGCCTTCCCCGGCGGCGAGCCCGGCGAGCAGGCGCTCCTCGCCGCCGGCCTGCGCACCGGCGCCAGCGCCGCCCGCGACCCCTACGGCAGCCGCCGACCGGTCGACCTCCACGACGCCCGCGCCGACGCCGAGGCCGCGCTCGCCGCGATCGGGGCGCCGGCGGCGCTGATGATCCAGCGCACCGCGCCGGGCTGGTTCCACCCCGGACGCTCCGGCGTGCTCTCGCTCGGGCCGAAGACCGTCCTCGCCGCCTTCGGCGAGCTCCACCCCCGCGTGCTCGCGGCCCTCGACGTGAAGGGTCCCGCCGTCGCCTTCACCGTCCGGCTCGAGGCGGTGCCCTTCCCGAAGGCGCGCACCACGACCCGCCCGCCGCTCGTCGCCTCCGACCTCCAGCCGGTCGAGCGCGACTTCGCCTTCGTCCTCGACGCCGACGTCGAGGCCGAGGCGGTGCTGAGGGCGGCCCGCGCCGCCGACAAGGCGCTGATCGAGCAGGTCGCGGTCTTCGACGTCTTCGCCGGCCCCAAGGCCGAGGCGCAGATGGGGGCGGGAAAGAAGTCGATGGCGATCGCCGTCCGCCTCCAGCCGACCGAACGCACCCTGACCGACGCCGAGATCGAGGCGGTGTCCGCCAAGGTCGTCGCCAGCGTCGCCCGGGCGACCGGGGGCGCGCTCCGCGCCTAAAGTGCGGGTTGCCGGTCGTTCCGCCGGACGCTACTCAGGATCACGAACGAGAGACGGAGCGACCTATGATCAAGGAATTCCGCGACTTCATCGCTCGCGGCAACGTAATGGACCTCGCGGTCGGCATCATCATCGGCGCCGCCTTCACCGCCATCGTCAACAGCCTGGTCGACGACCTGATCAACCCGCTGATCGGCGCCATCGTCGGCGGCCTCGACTTCTCGAACTACCAGCTCGCCCTCGGCGCCGGCGAGCACGCGGCGACCTTCCGCTATGGATCCTTCCTGACCGCGGTCATCAACTTCCTGATCATCGCCTGGGTCGTCTTCCTGCTGGTCAAGGGGGTGAACAGGGCCCGCGCCGCCGTCGACACCTCCGAGAAGGCGCCCGACGAGCCCGGGGGCCCGACCCAGGAGGAGGTGCTGATCGAGATCCGCGACCTGCTCCGGGGCCGCGGCCAGCCCCTGCCGCCGCCCGCCGCACCGGCGGCCTGACCGCCCGGGACAAGGATCGGGATACCGCTCAGGCTACGGGCAGCACCCGGCCTTCCGCATCCGAGAGGAAGGCGAGGTCGAGGAGGCGCTGGACCCGCGTCGCGTGCCGGAAGTCCGGCTCGCCGTTGACGCCGGAGAGGAGGGCGATGACGAAGCGCTCCTCGTTGCGCGGCGTCAGCGGGCAGTCGTAGGGGACCCAGGTCTGGGTGTCGATGTCGTCCCCGAGGCAGACCTCGAGGCTCGAGTCGGTCGAGTTGGCCCAGACCTTGAGCGCCCCCCTCTCGCCGTGGATGAGCAGCTCGAGGTCGTTGGCCCGGCCGGTGGCGAAGCGGCTCATGTGGACGACGCCGAGGGCGCCGTTGGCGAACTCCACCGTCATCGCCACGCTGTCGTTCACGTCGAGGCGGTAGACGTCGATCATGCCGCCGTCGGCCTTGTCGAAGGTCTTCATCCGCGCGCCGAGCGCGACGACGTCCTGGCCGCAGCCGTAGGTGGCGAAATCGAGGATGTGGACGCCGATGTCGCCGAGCACGCCCTTGGAGCCGTGCATCGAGGACAGCCGCCACAGCCAGCGCTCCTCGGTGCGCCAGTCGCCCCAGTGCCGGCCGGTCAGCCACGACTGGAGGTAGCTCGCCTGCACGTGGCGGACCTCGCCGATCTCGCCGGCCTCGACCATGCGGCGCGCGGTCTGGACGGCGGCGGCGTTGCGGTAGGTGAGGTTGACCATGTTGACGAGGCCCGCCGCCTCGGCGGCCTCGGTCATCTCCATCGCGTCCTCGGCGTTGAGGGCGAGGGGCTTCTCGCAGAACACCGGCTTGCCGGCGGCGACGAGGGCGAGGGTCGTCGCCTTGTGGGCGCCGTCGGGGGTCGAGTTGATCGCCGCGTCGAAGCCACCCCAGGCGATCGCCTCGTCGAGGTTGCCGAAGGCGTTGGGGATGCCGTGGATCTCGGCGAAGTCGCGGGCGCGCTCGGGGTTGGTGTCCGCCGCCGCGACGATCTCGCAGCCGGGGAGCAGCGCGAAGCGCTCGGCGTGGTGGCGGGCGATGGCGCCGGTGCCGACGATCAGGAGACGCGGGTGGCCGTCGCTCACCGGTAGCCCTCCTCGCCGGGCGCGTGCAGCGACGGGCCGCGGGCGGTGATCTTCTCCGGCGCGGCCTCGACGGGCACGTTCGGCGCCTCGTGGACGTCGCGCCAGCGGTCGGCGGGGTTGTAGGCCCAGTGGACGGCGTTCTGGAGGAGCTTGCAGACGTTGGCGTCGTGATAGGTCGGGTAGGTCTCGTGGCCGGGGCGGAAGTAGAAGACCCGGCCGGCCCCGCGCTGCCAGGTCATGCCGGAGCGGAAGACCTCGCCGCCCTCGAACCACGAGATCAGCACGGTCTCCAGCGGCTCGGGGACGAGGAAGGGCTCGCCGTACATCTCCTCGCTCGGGAGCTCGAGCCGGTCGGGGAGGCCGGCCATGATCGGGTGCGACCAGTTGA
>CAZEGY010000271.1:0-4935 GCA_964511815.1 uncultured Rhodovulum sp. | reverse complement strand
GCTACACGACGCTGCCGGCGGCCTCGGCGTTCGTCCCCGTGGCGAAGGGTGGGGACTCCCCGGATTTCGACCGTCGGCGAAATCCGGTCGCGTCCGCCCCCGGCGGGCGGACGCGAAACGCGTCCGCGGGGCGCGGCCACGCCCGGATCGAGAGCGAGGGGAATGCTCGACCCGTATCTACTCTCTCCCCCCGAGTGTCGCACAGCGTGAACGGAGGGTTAACGGCGCGACCTGAATCGTTCAGTTTCAATCGGTTAGGTAGCGTCTCGCGCGCGAGACGCTACGGGCGACCGGCCCCGGTCCACGGTGTCGCGCAGCTCCCTCAGAGCAGCTCCTCGACCGTTCGCGCGATGAGCTCGAGGTTCTCCGGGGCGCTGAAGCGGTGGTCGGCGTCCTTGACGATCGTCAGGCTCATGTCGGCGGCGGTGGCGTGGGCGAGGAGGCGGAGCGCGACGGAAAGCGGCACGTCCGGGTCGGCGCTGCCGTGGAGGAGGCGCACCGGGAAGGGCAGGTCGAGCGGGCCGCGGAGCACGAGGTTGGCGCGGCCGTCCTCGATCAGCCGGCGGGTGATCGGGTAGGGTTCGTCGCCGTAGTCGGAGGGCGCGAGGATCTCGCCCTCGGCCGCGAGGCGGGCGCGGGCGGCGGCGTCCATCCCCGCCCACATCCCGTCCTCGGTGAAGTCGGGCGCCGCGGCGATGCCGACGAGGCCGGCGATCCGCCCGGGAATGGAGCGTGCGAGGAGGAGCGCGATCCAGCCGCCCATGCTCGAGCCGACGAGGATCTGCGGCCCCTCGCTCAGCGCGAGGATGGCGTCGTGGGCGTCGCGCGCCCAGTCGCCGATCGCCCCGGCGCGGAAGTCGCCCGAGGAGGCGCCGTGGCCGGTGTAGTCGAGGCGCAGGAACGCCTGCCCCCGCGCCCGCGCCCAGGCGTCGAGGAACGCGGCCTTGGTGCCGGTCATGTCGGAGCGGAAGCCGCCGAGGAAGACGACGCCCGGCCGCCGCCCCGCCACGCGGTGGTGGGCGATGCGCCGGCCGTCGGGAAGGGCGAGGGTCTCGGGTTCCATGCCCTCCCCTGTTAGCAACCGCCGCCCCGCCGCGCCAGCGTCGAGGGCCAGCGCCGAGAGCCAGCGCCGAGGGCCGGCCGCGAAGGACTGGCGCGGGTGCCGGGGCGGGGCTAAGGTCGCGTCAAACCAGGGGGGCACGCGATGCCCCCCGCACGCCGGGAGGACCGTTCCGATGAAGCACTTCGCCCTTGCCGCCGTCGTCGCCGCCGCGCTGGCGGCGCCCGCCGCCGCGGCCGACTACACGATCCTGGCGCCGGCGGCGCCCGGCGGCGGCTGGGACCAGACGGCGCGGACGATGCAGGCGGTGCTCCAGGAGACCGGCATCGCCGGCAACGTCCAGGTGGCGAACGTCCCCGGCGCCGGCGGCACCATCGGCCTCGCCCAGTTCGTCAACCAGGCCAAGGGCGACCCGGAGGCGCTGATCGTTGGCGGCTACGTCATGGTCGGCGCCATCCTGACCAACGCCTCGCCGGTCGACCTGACGATGGTGACGCCGATCGCGCGCCTCACCGGCGAATCGGAGGCGATCGTGGTGCCGGCGGCGAGCGACATCCAGACGATGGACGACCTCGTCGCCAAGCTGAAGGAGAACCCGGGCGCGGTGTCGTGGGCCGGCGGCTCGGCGGGCGGCGCCGACCACATCATGGCCGGGCTGATCGCCAAGGCGGTGGACGTCGACCCGACGCAGGTCAACTACATCGCCTTCTCCGGCGGCGGCGAGGCGCTCGCCGCGATCCTCGGCAACCAGGTGACGGTCGGGGTCTCCGGCCTCGGCGAGTTCGAGAGCCAGATCGCGGCCGGGGCGCTGCGCCTGCTCGCGGTGTCGGGCGAGGAGCGCATTCCCGGGGTCGACGCGCCGACGCTGACCGAGGCCGGCGTCGACGTCACCCTCGAGAACTGGCGCATGGTCGCCGCTGCGCCGGGGATCACCCCCGAGCAGGAGGCGGCGATCACCGCGGACATCAAGAAGATGACCGAGTCCGAGCAGTGGCAGAAGGCGCTCGCCGACCGCGGCTGGATCGACCGCTACTCCGACGGCGACACCTTCCGCGAGCAGCTCGCCGCCGACATCGAGGCGACCGGGGCGATCCTCAAGGACATCGGGCTGGTCCAGTAGCCGCGGCTCACGGCCAGGCGCTGGCCGCGACGTTCCTGACGCAGCCGTCGATGTGCGCGCGGAGCACGTCGGCGGCGCCGGCCGCGTCCCGGGCGAGGGCGCAGTCGCGGAGGCGGCGGTGCTCGCCGGCGGCGACCTCGCCGCGGAAGCAGGCGGCGACCATCAGGTAGCGCAGGTAGCGGTCGAAGGCGTTGGCGTGGGCGGCCATCAGCGCCCGCGAGCCGCAGGCCGAGATCAGCGCCCGGTGGAACTCGACGTCGTAGCGCTTCCACGCCGGCGCCTCCTCCCGGCGCCCGGCGATCATCCGCGCCTCGGTCACTTCGAGCTTGTGGTGGGCGGCGACGACGCGGCCCTCCCATTCCACGTCGCCGGCGGCGAAGGACTGCTCCATCGCGTGACGCTCGAGCAGCAGCCGGAGGCCGGCGAGCTCGCGGAGCTCGTCCGGGGTGACGGGCGGGGCCTCGAAGCCGCGCTGGCTCTCGGAAAGGACCAGCCCCTCGGCGGCGAGGCGGCTCAGGATCTCGCGGAGCGTGCCGACGCCGACGCCGTAGACGTCGCGCATCACCTCGAGTCGCAGTCGCTGGCCCGGCGCGATGCGGCCGGCGAGGATGTCGGCGCGGATGCGCGCGTAGGCGGCTTCCCCGGCGGTGACGGCGCCCGCGGTATCGGCCATCTCACTCGCTCCTCCGACGAATTGCGGTTCGTCGGATGATTTCAGATTCGCCGGTTGATTGGCAAGGCTCGCTGTGCCACGTTCGTCCGGCGACCGGGCGCGAGAAGCCCGGCGCTGCGATTGGGAGGATTTCCGTCATGCCGTCGTTCCCGCTGACCCGGCGCGTCGTTCTCGCCGCCACCGTCGCCCTTGCCGCCGCCGTCACCACCGCCGTCACGGGGCTGCCGGCCTTCGCCGAGGGGGCGAAGCTGCGCTTCTCCGCGGTGTTCTCCGACAAGGACATCCGCGCCCAGATGATGGAGAAGTTCGCCGAGGGCATCGGCCCGGAGCTGACGCTCGAGCCCTACTACGGCGGCAATCTCTTCAAGCAGGGGACCGAGCTCGTCGCCCTCCAGCGCGGCAACCTCGAGATGGGCAACATCGCCCCCCAGGACATCGCCAACCAGGTGCCGGAGTTCTCGATCCTGACCGCGGCCTACGTCTTCCGCGACGCGGACCACGTGCGCGCCTTCTACGCGAGCGACTTCGGCCAGGAGATGGTCGGCCGCGCCGAGGAGCAGCTCGGCATCAAGATCCTCGGGCCGACCTACTTCGGCACCCGCCAGGTCGGGCTGACGCCGGAGAAGGAGATCCGCACGCCGGCCGACATGGCGGGGATCAAGCTCCGCATGCCCGGCGGCGACGCCTGGCAGTTCCTCGGCCGCGCGCTCGGGGCGAACCCGACGCCGATGGCCTACGCCGAGGTCTACACCGGGCTCCAGACCGGGGCGATCGACGGACAGGACAACCCGCTCCCGAACGTCGAGAACATGAAGTTCTACGAGGTGATGAGCCAGATCGTCCTCACCTCGCATCTCGTCGGCTACGACCTCCTGACGATCTCGCGGACCGCCTGGGACGGCCTGTCGCCCGAGGAGCAGGAGAAGGTCCAGGCCGCGGCGACCGCGGCGATCGACTGGAGCCAGGCCGAGCACCTGAAGATGGAGGGCGAGCTCGCCACGTCGTTCGCGGAGAAGGGGCTGAAGATCTACGAGCCCGACGTCGCCGCCTTCCGCGACTACGCCCAGAAGATGTACCTCGAGTCCGACCTCGCCAAGGACTGGCCCGAGGGGATGCTCGACAGGATCAACGGCCTCGGCGCCTGAGCCGATGGGCGGGGCGAGGGCGATGGCGCGGCGGCTCAGCCGCCTCGCCGAGTTCGTGCTGGCGATGCTGCTGCTCGTCATGTTCGTGGCGTTCCTCGTCCAGATCTTCTTCCGCTACGCCTTCAACTTCCCGATCGGCTGGACCTCGGAGCTCACCGTCGTCACCTGGCTGTGGCTGGTGCTGTGGGGCGCGGCGTTCGTCGTCACCGAGGCCGAGGAGATCCGCTTCGACCTCGTCTACGGCACGGTCGGGCCGCGGGCGCGGCGGGCGATGGCGATCGTCACCGCGGTCGCGCTTCTCGTCCTCTACGGCATGTCGCTGCCGGCGGTGGTCGACTACGTCACCTTCATGAAGGTGCAGTCGACCGCCTACCTGAAGATCCGCTTCGACTGGCTGTTCTCGATCTACGTGATCTTCGCCGTCGCCGTCCTCGTCCGCTACGGGTGGATCCTGTGGTGGGCGCTGCGCGGCAGGGGGCCGGACGCCTTCGATCCCACCAAGGCCAGCTCCGGGGTCTAGGCGCGCAGATGACCGATCCCTTCACGCTCTGCATCGTCGCGCTCGTGGCCTTGAGCCTGCTCGGCCTGCCGATCGGGCACGCGATGATCGGCAGCTCGATCCTCTATCTCTGGCTCGCCGGCCTCGACATGGGCACCGCCGCCGAGCAGCTCCTCAACGGCATGTACACGAGCTGGATCCTGCTCGCGGTGCCGCTCTTCATCTTCGCCGCCGAGATCATGAACTCGGGGAGCATGACCGCGCGGCTCCTCCTCTTCTGCGACGCCCTCGTCGGGCGCTTCCGCGGCGGGCTCGCCCAGGTCAACGTCGTCCAGTCGATCATCTTCGCCGGCATGTCGGGCTCGGCGATCGCCGACGCCGCGGGCAGCGGCAAGCTCATGCAGTCGATGATGACCCGGAACGGCATGTACACGCCGT
>CAZEGY010000270.1:0-4940 GCA_964511815.1 uncultured Rhodovulum sp. | reverse complement strand
GCCCGAACGATACCACGAAACGCGTGCGCGCGTCGAGCATGGGCGCAGGGATGCCTGGGGACACATGCTGCCGCGCTTGCAGAATCGGCCGTGCCGCCATACAATGCAATAATATTACAATCGTTTGGCTCCCCTCTATTTAGAGGACGTATTCGGAGCCTAGCTCATTCGATGCGTGATTTCGGCGGCCGTGCCTGCGCAGTCTCCGTAGCAGAAAGCTGCCGGCACATCTCACTTGGTGAGGCCGTCTCTCGGGAAGCGGGATCCAAGGACGCGATCTAAGGACCTCGTATAGCTGAAGGAAGCAACGTACCCTGATTCGAATTAATTTAAGCACATACTACGTCGTTTCGACGTTCACCACTCCGATTGTATAGTAAAGCGGAGGATATCTACCATGCGAATAATTGCACTGGCTATAAGCACGAGCATCGCCTTCTGCGGCGCCGCCCTCGCGCAGAGCATCCCCGATACGACGACGACCATCCAGAACGACGGTGTCGGGGCCGCGATGGAGCTCTCCACCCGCGAGCAGCGCCTGCAGGTGCCGCCGCTCGACTGGGACAGCACGCGCGGAACGGGCCTGCGGCCAGACGCGGCCCGGCAGCCCGAGCGCGTCGAGGCCGACCAGGGCAGCGTCGGAGCCACGATGGGCGGGATGTCCGCCGACGGCGCCGACGCCGCGGCCGAGGAGCTGTTCCCGCAGGAGTGGGAGGGCCTGCGCTCGGCCATCTCCATAGAGGACCTCGACGAGGGCGGCCCCGGCGCGCTGGGCACCGCGGACGTCTTCACCCAGTACTGCGAGAACTGCGACGGCGTGAACCTGAGCCACCCGATGAAGGCGATCGGAAAGCTCTTCACCGCCGCCGGCAGCTGCTCCGCCTCGGTGGTCAGCCCCAACAACGTCATCGTGACGGCGGCGCACTGCTGCTACAACCGCTCCGCCGGCAACTGGATCCTCGGCTGGCAGTTCGCGCCCGCCTACCGCGACGGCTACGCGCCGTACGGGCTGTTCAACTGGGCGGCGGCGACCGTGCCCAACACCTGGATCAGCAACGGCGACCGCCAGTCGGATCTCTGCGTCATCCGGCTCGCCAACGACAGCGCCGGCCGTCCGGTCTCCTACTACACCGGCTGGCTCGGCCGCTCGTGGAACTGGGGCACCACCCAGGTCCACCACGCGCTCGGCTATCCCGGCAACATCGGCGACGGCAACAAGCAGGAGCTCTGCGTTTCCGAGAGCTTCAACCCGTCGGCGGGCTGCGGCGGCGCGGCGGTGCTCAACACCGGCTGCTCGATGACCTACGGCGCCAGCGGCGGCCCGTGGATCCGCAGCTACCGCGGCGGAAACTGGGTGAACTCGGTGGTCAGCGGCTACGACGGCACCAGCTGCACCGGGAGCTTCGGCCAGACCTTCAACGGCCCGCGCTTCACCAGCGACAACATCGTCCAGGTCTGCAACGCCATCGGCTGCTGACCCCCTGGCGTTCCGCCGGCCGGGGAGTGCCGGCGGAGCGCCCGTGGCATCCACCCCATATGGAGCTTCGTCATGCCGATTTCGTGCCACAAGATATTCGGACTCGCCGCCCTGCTGGCCTCCGGCGCCAGCTTCGCCACGGCGCAGGAGGCGTCCTTCCCGTCGCAGACCGACGCCGAGGTCGTCCCGGGCCAGTTCATCGTCAAGCTGGAGCCGGGGGTCGAGGTCGCGACGATGTCGGCGGAGACGCTCGGCGTCGACGTGACCGTCATCGACACCCTGCCCCTGGTCGGCGCCATCGTCGTCGAGGTCGAAGGCGAGGCGGAGTTCGGCGCCCTGTCGGCGCGCGCGCTGGAGATCCCCGGGGTCGCCTACATCGAGCCGGTCTTCGTCGTGCGCATCGACGCCGAGCCGAACGACCCCGACTATGGCGACCAGTGGGCCTTCCCGCAGATCAAGGCCCCGAAGGCGTGGGACACCCGCACCGATTCGGCCGACCGCGTCGTCGCGGTCATCGACACCGGCGTCGACTACCGCCATCCCGACATCTCCGCCAACATGTGGACCAACCCGGGCGAGATCCCGGGCAACGGCGTCGACGACGACGGCAACGGCATCGTCGACGACGTGTTCGGCGCCAACTTCGTCCCGACCACGGCGACCGGCGACCCGATGGACGACAACAAGCACGGGACCCACGTGGCCGGCACCATTGGCGCGGTGTCCGACAACGGCCTCGGCGTGGCGGGGACGAACTGGACGACCAGGATCATGGCGGTCAAGTTCCTGTCCGCCGGCGGCAGCGGCACGACCGCCGGCGCCATCCGCGCCATCGAGTACGCGACCGGGATGGGCGCCCACGTCATGAACAACAGCTGGGGCGGCGGCGGCTTCTCGCGGGCGCTCGAGGACGCCATCCGCCAGGCCGACGACGCCGGCATCCTCTTCGTCGCCGCCTCGGGCAACGCGGGGACCGACAACGACCTCAGCCCGCACTACCCGTCGAGCTACGAGGTGCCCAACGTCCTCGCCGTCATGGCCACCGACCCCTCGGACGCCAAGGCCGGGTTCTCGACCTTCGGCGCGACCAGCGTCGACCTCGGCGCCCCGGGGGTCGACATCCTCTCGACGGTGCCGGGCGGCGACTACGCCGCGTTCAACGGCACCTCGATGGCCACCCCGCACGTCGCGGGGGCGGCGGCGCTGGTCTGGGCCGAGCACCCGTCGCTCACGCACATCGAACTGAAGCAGCGGCTGATGGACACCGCCGAGGTGATCGCCAGCCTGTCCGGGCTGAGCGTGACCGGCGCCAGGCTCGACCTCGCCAAGGCGATCGGCCCCGGCGACGGTCCCGCGGCCTGCGAGTCCGACCAGCACGCGCAGATCGCCTACCAGGAGTTCTTCTGGTCCGACGGCAGGACGGTCGGCCAGAACGACAACCTGCTCTCGGTCGACTTCACCCTGCCCGAGACCATGGTCGTCGACGTCTCCGCCCACGGCTCGGCCCGGCGCACGGCCGGAACCGGCAGCACGCTGGTGCGTACCGGCGTCTACACCGCCGCCGAGCCGAACGTGATGTGGACGGGCTCCTACCGGCGCGCGAGCTTCGACGGCGCCGACGACAACGAGACGCTGTCGTCGGACTTCAGCATCGTGCTCCCGGCGGGCGACCACACCATGTACTGGAAGCTCTGGATCTCGAACGCCACCCTCCAGCTCGATTCCGGCACCCTCACGGTGCGCGCCTTCCCGTGCAGCATGGGCGGCAAGCTCGCCGCGTCGGCGGCGAGCGCCGACGTCACCGAGGCCGACCCGTCGCAGCGGGCGCCGAGGACCGAGAACCTCGGCACCGACGCCATGGGCGCCAGCACGACGACCTCGAACTGACCGACCGCGGGCCGGCGGCGAGCCGTCGGCCCGCGCCTATCCCGCAGTGTTGATGGCATCGCCGGCGGGCGCGGCTTTACCGGTGCCGCCGGCCAGCCTAGGTTGCCCTCGATGAAACCGCCGTATCGCCTCCTCGCCGTCCTCACCGCCCTGGCGCTGCTTCTGCCGGGGTCGGCGGCGGTGCAGGCAGGCGCCGAAGGGGAGGCGCCGATGCCCGCGCAAGCCGACGACCCCGCGGCCGGACAGGCCGGACCGGACACCTCCGCGGAGCGCCAGTTGCTGGTGCGGTTCGAGGACGGCGTGACCCCGGCCGAGATCGACACGATCAACCAGCGCCTCGGCGTCAAGGTCGTCAACCGGATGATGGACGGCAAGCTCCTCCTGGTCGAGGTTCCCTACGTCGGCACGCTCGGGCAGATCATCGACGCCTACGCCGCCACCGACGGCGTCCGCTACGCCGAGCCCGACCAGCCCGTCTCCATCCCCATGCCGCAGCCCGAGCAGCCCGGCGCCGACGACGGCGCGCCGCACACCGGGCTCCCCAAGGTCGACTGACCGGGGCGCAGCCCGCACCCGCGCGAGGTTCCGCGGGACCGGGCTGCGCGCGCGTTCCGGCTCGCGGCGACTTCCTCGGCACATCCGCGAATCGCTCCCGCCGCTTGATTCGGAAAGCGCCCCGCAGAACCGTCGCGACCTCCTTGCGACGGAATGGCCCGTCGCCGACGTTGGAGAGCGACTCGCGGCCGTGCGGCAGGAGAATACCGCGCAGACGGCCCTTGGCGCAGTCGGGGCCGTTTCGCCGCAAGGCGGCAAGGCCCTTTTCATCACCCCGCCGAAGGGGCAAAGGCAGGCCGGCCGCGGATTCCCCGCGGCCGGGTTGCTGGACGAGGAGGTAGAACGCATGCGGATCCGGATCGCGTCGGCGGGTCTGGCGACCCTGCTCGCTCTCGCCACGGGGGTCCACGCGCAAGGAGCGCCGGGTGGCGGCGCGGGTGGCCCGCGCTCGGTCGGCGTCGTCGAGATCCGCGCCGAGGCGGTGCCCTACGTCGTCGAGCTGCCCGGCCGCGCGGTCGCCTTCGAGCAGGCCGACATCCGGCCGCGGGTCGAGGGCGTGGTCGAGGAGATCCCCTACGACGCCGGCAGCCCGGTCGCGGTCGGCGACGTGCTCTTCCGCCTGGAGCGCGACAGCTACGAGGCGACGCTCGCCGCCGCCGAGGCCGAGGTCGCCCAGGCCGACAGCGCCGCCGAGGCCGCGCAGGTCACCCTCGACCGCTACACCCGCCTCGAGGGCGCCGGCGTGACCACCGAAACCGTCGACGCCGCCCGCGTCGCCCTCCTCCAGGCGCAGGCGACGCTGAAGAGCGCCCAGGCGTCGCTGAAGACCGCGCAGCTCGATCTCGACCGCACCGAGATCAGGAGCCCGATCGACGGGGTCGCCGACGTCCCGGCGGTCTCGGTCGGCGCCCTCGTCACCGCCAACCAGACCGACGCGCTCACCACGGTGACCCGCCTCGACCCGATCTAGGGTCTGTTGAGATTCAGGATTCCCAAGGTGCGTTGGTTCTGATTCAAGCTC
>CAZEGY010000269.1:0-4964 GCA_964511815.1 uncultured Rhodovulum sp. | reverse complement strand
GGCCAGTCGGTCAAGGACCGCGCCGCGCTCTGGATCATCCGCGACGCCGTCGCCCGCGGGGCGCTCCGCCCCGGCGGCACCATCGTCGAGGGCACCGCCGGCAACACCGGCATCGGCCTCGCGCTGATGGGCGCGGCGCTGGGTTTCCGCACGGTGATCGTCATCCCGGACACCCAGAGCCAGGAGAAGAAGGACATGATCCGCCTCGCGGGCGCGACGCTCGTCGAGGTGCCGGCGGTGCCCTACCGCGACCCGAACAACTACGTCCGCTACTCCGGCCGCCTCGCCGAGAAGCTCGCCGCGGAGGACCCCAACGGCGCGGTCTGGGCGAACCAGTTCGACAACGTCGCCAACCGTCAGGCCCACGTCGACTCGACCGCCCCCGAGATCTGGCAGCAGACCGAGGGCCGCATCGACGGCTTCATCTGCGCCGTCGGCTCGGGCGGCACCCTCGCCGGCTGCGCCGACGGCCTCCGCGCCCGCGACCCGAAGGTCAGGATCGGCCTCGCCGACCCCTTCGGCGCGGCGCTCTGGAGCTACTACACGACCGGCGAGCTCAAGGCCGAAGGCACCTCGATCACCGAGGGCATCGGCCAGGGGCGGATCACCGCCAACCTCGAGGGCCTCGCCGTCGACATGCCCTACCGCATCCCCGACGACGAGGCGGTGGCCCAGGTCTTCGACCTCCTCGAGCACGAGGGCCTGTGCCTCGGGGCGTCGTCGGGGATGAACGTCGCCGGCGCGATCCGCATGGCCCGCGACCTCGGGCCCGGGCACCGGATCGTGACGATCCTCTGCGACGTCGGCACCCGCTACCAGTCCAAGCTCTTCAACCCCCGGTTCCTGCGCGACAAGGGCCTGCCCGTCCCCGGCTGGCTCGTGCAATCGCGGGGCGACATCCCCGATGCGCGCGCCGTCTGACGCCCTGCCCGTGCTGCGGCGGGGTCTCCTCGTCCTCTGCGCACTCATCGCCATCGCGACCGCCGCCATGGCGACCGTCGCGGCCGCGCAGAGCGCCGGGGAGAGCGCCGCCTTCAAGCACTGGGACGAGGTCGCGACCGCGGCCCAGGCCGAGGTCGACGACGAGACGACGTCGACCGACGCCCTCGAGGAGCTGCGCGAGCGCCTCGTCGCCCAGCGCAGCGAGCTCGCCGCCATCGAGCAGCGCAACCAGCCCGCCGTCGACGAGCTCAACCAGCGCCTCGCCGCCATCGGACCCGCCCCGGCCGAGGGCGCCGAGGAGGCGCCGGAGATCGCCGACCTCCGCCGCGCCCTCACCCGGCAGATCACCGAGGCGCAGGCGCCGGTCCTCGCCGCGCAGGAGGCGCTCAAGCGCGCCGACGGCCTCATGGGCTCGATCGACCGCATCGTCCGCAAGCGCTTCTCGGCCGAGCTCATGTCGCGCGCGTCGAGCCCGCTGCTGCCGTCGACGTGGCGGACGACGATCGACGACCTCGTCGCGAGCGCCGAGCGCTACGCGGTGACCTTCGAGAGCGACGTGCAGGCGGCGGACCAGCGCAAGGCGCGGCTGCGCCAGCTGCCCCTGCGCCTCGGGCTCGTGCTCGCCGGGCTCGCCGTCGCCTTCGTCGTGCGCCGGCGCCTGCTCGAATGGGTCGAGCGCCACCTCGCGCGGACGACCAACCGCAAGTCGATCGCCTGGCTCGTCACGCTCCGCAACCTCGCGCGGCTGGTGGTGCCCGCGGTCGGCGCCGGGCTGCTCTTCGCCGCCTTCGACCCCGAGGGGCTGATCGTCCGCGCCGACGAGGGACGCCTGTTCGCGATCCCCCCCTTCGTGCTCATCCTGATCGGATCGAGCTGGCTCGCCGGCAGCCTGTTCACCCCCGGCCACCGCGCGCTCGGCCTCGTTCCCCTCGACCGCGCCCAGGCGCGCGAGGGCGCGCGGCTCGTCGTCGCGCTCGGGATCGCGGTCTCGCTGTCGTTCTACTTCTCCGGGCTGTCGCTGCGCTGGAACCTCGCGACGACGACGCAGGGCACGCTCCAGCTCCTCCCCGTCCTCCTCGGATCCTTCGTCCTCTGGCGGGTCGCGGCCTTCGCCGAGCGCATCCGCCACCAGGCGCTCGCCGACCTCGCCCACCAGCACGACGACTCCCAGCTCGTCACGATCGGGTTGCGCTTCGTCTTTCTCGCGGTGCGCGCCGTGCGCGCCGTCGCCATCGTCAGCCCCGTCCTCGCGCTCGCGGGGTTCCTGCCGGCGGCGTCCTTCCTCGTCATCCGCACCGCGCTGACCCTCGGCCTCCTCGGGGCGATGCACGTCGTCTTCGACCTGCTCAACAAGACCGCCCAGGGCCTCCTCTCCGGCCCGAACGCGCCCGCCGACGACGACAGCAGCCTGACCCCGATCGTCGTCGGCGCGGTCGTCGTCCTCGCGGCGCTGCCGATCCTCGCCCTCGTCTGGGGGGCGCGCCCGAGCGAGGTCGTCGACTTCTGGACGCGGATGCGCGAGGGGGTGACCCTCGGCGGCATCCGCCTGTCGGCGACCGCCGTCGTCACCCTCGTCTTCGTCTTCGCCCTCGGCTTCGGCCTCACCCGCCTGATCCAGACGATCCTGCGCGGCACGGTGCTGCCGCGCACCCGCCTCGACGCCGGCGGCAAGAACGCCGTCCTCGCCGGCGTCGGCTACATCGGCTTCGCGGTCGCGGGCCTCGTCGCGGTGTCGGCCGCCGGCCTCAACCTCTCGAGCCTCGCGATCGTCGCCGGCGCCCTCTCGGTCGGCATCGGCTTCGGCCTCCAGAACGTCGTCTCGAACTTCGTCTCCGGCATCATCCTCCTCGTCGAGCGGCCGGTGAAGGAGGGCGACTGGATCGAGGTCGGCGGCTTCGCGGGCTACGTCAAGGGCATCAACGTCCGCTCGACCGAGGTCCAGACCTTCGACCGGGCGAGCGTCATCCTCCCGAACTCCGACCTCATCGCCGGCACGGTGCTGAACCGCACCCACACCGGCATGTCGGGCCGCCTCCAGGTGCCGATCAGCACCACCTACGACGCCGACCCGCGCAAGGTCGAGGCGATCCTCATCGAGCTCGCCGAGCAGAACCCGCTCATCCTCGAGGATCCCGCCCCGCGCGTCCTCTTCCTCGCCCTCGGCGCCGACACCATGGACTTCGAGCTCCGCTGCTGGCTCCGCGACGTCAACTTCTCGCTCTCCGCCCGCTCCGATCTCAACTTCGAGATCATGGAGCGCTTCCGCGCCGAGGGCATCCGCACCCGCTTCTACGGCCGCGAGACCCCGCCCGAGCCGCCGGGTTCCGGGGCGGCGACGCCCGTGCTCCCCGAGCCCGGCACCCAGCCGCACCTCAAGGCGCCCGAGCAGCAGCCGCCGGCCGAGCCCCCCGTGGCCTCCGACCGCAAGCCCTGAGCGCGGCCCCCCGGAGGCTCCCGCAGCGGACGTCCGCGCTCCCGCGCACCCGCTTGACACGCCGCCCGGCTTTCGCGATATACGCGGCTCCCGAACGGGGGCGACCCCGCGCGGGGCAATGCCATTGAGCAAAGCGCGCAGTCCGAGGCGCGGGGCAGGGGCCTCGCGAAACGCCGGCAACGCCGGGGCCGCAGGACGCGGGGTGAACGAAGAAGGAAGTCGCGATGTTCGCGGTGCTGAAGACGGGCGGCAAGCAGTACAGGGTTGCCGCCAACCAGATCCTGACGGTGGAGAAGCTGGCCGCCGAGGCCGGCGAGACCGTCGAGTTTTCCGAGATCCTGATGCTCGGCGGCGACGACCTCACGGTCGGCGCGCCCTTCGTCGCCGGCGCGACGGTCAAGGCCGAGGTGCTCGAGCAGCTCCGCGGCGAGAAGGTGATCTCGTTCAAGAAGCGGCGCCGCAAGCACTCGTCGCAGCGCAAGCGCGGCCATCGGCAGTACCTGACCCGCGTCCGCATCACCGACATCCTCGCCGGCGGCGAGAAGAAGGCGAAGGCCAAGGCCAAGGCGCCGGTCGAGACGCCCGTCGAGGCCGAAACCGCGGCCGCCACGCCCGAGCCCGCCCCCGCGATCTGAAGCCCGTTCTCAAGGAAGACCTGACATGGCACACAAGAAGGCAGGCGGCTCGTCCCGGAACGGCCGCGACAGCAAGGGCCGGCGCCTCGGCGTGAAGAAGTTCGGCGGCGAGGCGGTGATCCCCGGCAACATCATCGTCCGCCAGCGCGGCACCAAGCACTGGCCGGGCGCCGGCGTCGGCCTGGGGCGCGACCACACGATCTTCGCGGTGGTCGAGGGCAAGGTGACCTTCCACACCGGCATCAAGGGCCGCAGCTTCGTCTCCGTCCTCCCGCCAGCCGAGGCCGCGGAGTAAGAGCCCGTCCGGCAAGAGCCATTCGAAAGGGCCGGCGGGATCGCCGGCCTTTTCTGTTTTCCTCCAAGGATTCCGGGGATGTCCGAGACGATCCTTCAGCCCGTTGACATCGCGACCGAGCGCCTGCTCCTCCGGCGCTTCCGCCGGTCCGACGCGGCGCTGATCGAGCTCATGGCCGGCGACCGCCGCGTCGCGTGGATGACCGAGCGCGTCCCCCATCCCTATCCGCCCGGCCTCGCCGCGAGCTTCGTCGAGCGCGTCGCCGCCGGCACCCCCGGCGAGATCGGCTGGGCGATCGACACCGACACCGGCACCGGCGACGAGATCGAGAACGGCCTGATCGGCACGATCATGCTGCGCCTCGACACATCGCCTGAATCGACGGGACGCACTGCCCGCGTCGGCTACTGGCTGGCGCCGGCCTTCTGGGGCACGGGTTACGCCACCGAGGCCCTCGACGGCGTCGTCGGCTTCGCCCGCGCCGCCGGCTTCGACGATCTCACCGCCCGCGTCTTCCAGGACAACCCGGCGTCGGTGAAGGTCCTCCTCCACGCCGGCTTCGCCTACGTCGACGACGGCGAGGCCTATGGGCTCGCCCGCGGCACGATGGTGCCCACCCACAACTACCGGCTCGTCCTGTGACCGCGCTCGTCGCCCG
>CAZEGY010000268.1:0-4989 GCA_964511815.1 uncultured Rhodovulum sp. | reverse complement strand
TCGGGCGGCCACGAGGGATGGACCGTTCCGCCCGCGTCCGGTAGCCTCGGACGCGGGGAAAATCCGGGATCGGTGGGGTGCGGGGGACGTTCGCGGAGGCCGTCGAGGCGATCTACCGGGCGGTGGAGGAGCCGGCGCTGTGGGCCGACGCGCTGGCGGCGCTCCTCGCCGCCGACGCCGGGGTGACCGGGTCGCTCACGACCTTCGTGCCCGGAAGCACCCGCGCCGATTTCGTCGCCAACCGCGGCTTCTCCGAACGGGCGCTCCAGCTCTACGCCGACTATTACTACAGCGTCGACCCGCTGGGCTCGCTGTGGATGCGCCCGACGCCGGGCGTGGTGCTCGGCCAGGACCACGTTCCCGCCGAGGTCTTCGCCCGCTCGGAGATCTGGAACGACTATTCGAGCGTCCACCTCGACGCCTTCCACATCATCGGCGCGAGCCTGCCGCTCTTCGACGGCCATCTCGGCGTCATCAGCCTGCAGCGGCCGCGGGCGGCCGCGGCGTTCGGCCCGGCCGACCAGCACGAGCTCGGGCGCTTCCTCCCGCACCTCCAGTCCGCGCTGCGCCTGCGCCAGCGGCTGGCGTCGGTCAGGTCGCCGGCGGCGGCCGCACGGGAGCCGCGCCTCGGCTTCGCGGTGCTCGACGCCCTCGAGGTCGGGATCGTCGTCGTCCGCGCCGACGGCACCGTCGCCTTCGCCAACGCCGCCGCCCGGAGCTCGCCGGCGCTCGTCATCGGCGCGCGCCACCAGCCGGTCGCCACCGGCGACCCGGCGGCGGAGCGGGCGCTCCACGCGGCGATTCGCGACGCGGCGACGGGCGGGGCGGGCGGCGCGGTCGCGCTCCACCGGCCGGGGCGCACGACGGTCGCGGCGCTCGTCAGCCCGCTGCCGCCCGGGCTCGCCGACGAGGCCGGCCACCGCGATCTCGCGCTGGTCGCGCTGCGTCCGCTCGCGCCGGGCCACGCGCCGATCTCGCCACGGCTGCGCGCCCTCTTCGGGCTGACCCCGGCGGAGGCGGCGCTCGCCGTCGCCCTCCTCTCCGGCCAGCGGCCCGAGGAGATCGCCGCGGCGCGCGGGGTGAAGATCAGCACCGTCCGCTTCCAGCTCCGCGCCGTCCTCGACAAGACCGGCGCGCGCGGGCAGAGCGACCTCGTGCGCCTGCTCGCGCGGCTGACGCCGTTCCGGGGCGACGGCGAGGACGGCCCGGCGGGCTGAGTCGGGGGGGCGCGGCGGAAAGAATCTGGGGGGCGCCGGGAAAGAATTGACCCTCCGCTCGGGGCGATCGGGGGCGGGGTGTGCCGCCGGTCCGTCGCGCCGCGCAGAGGGCCGGATCGCGTGCGCCGTCGCCCGTCGCTCCGACGACGCCGGAGCCCCGGCCCAGGTCCAGGCGAGGATGCTGCGCGGGCCGGTGGCAGACGATCGTCGGAAGAGTTCGACGACGGCAGAAACTGCTGCCTGAAAAGTCGCTTGTGTTGAATCCCCCTTGTTCGTGGGCCCGGGTAATTCCCCCTGTCCGGGCCACGCTTCACTGTCGCCCCCGCGGGTGGCGCGCGCATCCTCCATTTGGAGGATGCGCCGCCGCTTCCGCGATCAGAGCGCCAGGCGGTAGGCGACAGCCTCGGCGACGTGCGGCTTGTCGACGGCGTGGGCGCCGTCGAGGTCGGCGATCGTCCGGGCGACGCGAAGGATGCGGTGGTAGGCGCGGGCGCTGAGGCGGAAGCGCCGGGTGACCTCGGCGAGGAGCGCCGCCGCCGGCGCGGTGGCGGCGGCGACCGCCTCGAGCAGGTCGCCCTCGGCGTCGGCATTGACCGACACCGCGCCCTCGGCGGCGTAGCGCGCGCGCTGGACGTCGCGGGCGCGGGCGACGCGGGCGGCGACGGCGGCGCTCGGCTCGCCGTCGGCGGGGCGGGTCAGGTCCTCGACGGCGACGGGGGGCACCTCGACGCGGAGGTCGAAGCGGTCGAGCAGCGGCCCCGAGATCCGCCCGAGATAGTCGGCGCCGCAGTCCGGCACCCGGGCGCAGGCGCGGGCGGGGTCGGCGAGGTGCCCGCAGCGGCAGGGGTTGGCCGCGGCGACGAGCATGAAGCGGCAGGGGTAGCGCACGTGGGCGTTGGCGCGGGCGACGACGACGTCGCCGGTCTCGATCGGCTGGCGCAGGGTCTCGAGCACGGTGCGCGGGAACTCCGGCAACTCGTCGAGGAAGAGCACGCCGTGGTGGGCGAGGCTGATCTCGCCGGGCTTGGCGCCGCGCCCGCCGCCGACGATCGCGGCCATCGACGCGGTGTGATGCGGCGTCCGGAAGGGGCGGACGCGGGAGATGCCGCCCTCGTCGAGGAGGCCGGCGAGCGAGTGGATCATCGAGGTCTCGAGCGCCTCGGCCGGATCGAGCGGCGGCAGGATGCCGGGGATGCGCGCGGCGAGCATCGACTTGCCCGAGCCCGGCGGCCCGACCATCAGCAGGTGGTGGCGCCCGGCGGCGGCGATCTCGAGCGCGCGCTTGGCCTTCTCCTGGCCCTTGACCTCGGCGAGGTCCTTCGCGGCGAGGCCGTCCGGCGCGGTGCCGGGCACTGCGGGCGCGAGGGCGGCGCGGCCGGTGAAGTGGTTGACGAGGGCGAGGAGCGAGGCCGGCGCGATCACCTGCACCGCCCCGACCCACGCCGCCTCGGCGCCGCAGGCGGCGGGGCAGACGAGGCCGCAGTCGGCCTCGGCGGCGGCGAGGGCGGCGGGCAGCGCGCCGATCACCGCGATGAGGCTGCCGTCGAGGGAGAGCTCGCCGAGCGCGACCTGGCCCGCGACCTCGTCGCGGGGGAGCACGTCCATCTCGGCGAGGAGCGCGAGCGCGATCGGCAGGTCGAAGTGCGAGCCCTCCTTGGGGAGGTCGGCGGGCGAGAGGTTGACGGTGATCCGCTTGGCCGGAAGCGCGAGGCCCATCGCCATCATCGCCGCGCGCACCCGCTCCTTGGCCTCGGAGACCGCCTTGTCGGGCAGGCCGACGAGGTTGAAGGCGGGCAGGCCCGCGGCGATCGCGCACTGGACCTCGACGAGGCGCGCCTCGACGCCCTGGAATGCCACCGTATAGGCGTGCGCGACCATGCCGGATCCCGTTCCAACCGGCCCGCACCCTGCGGCGCCCCGCGTTAGCGCCGGGTTAACGAAGCGGCGGGGAAGGCCGCCGCGGCACGCCCGGCCCGGTTCGAGGTCACGCGGCCTCCGGCCCCGGCCACGGCCGCTCGGGCAGGTCCATGTCGTAGACGGTCTGCACCACGTCGTCGGCGAGCCCCTCGGCCCGCCAGGCGACGAAGGCCGGGTCGGCGAGCTGGGTCGCGACGTAGGCCGCGGCCTCCGCGCCGACCGTGAGCCCGTAGGTCGCGATCCGCGCCGCCACGGGGGCGAAGAAGGCGTCGGCGGCGGTCCAGCGGCCGAAGAGCCACGGGCCGTCCACCGCCTGCGCCCGCGCCGCGGCCCAGAACTCCTCGATCCGCACGAGATCGGCGCGCACCGCGTCCGACGGCTCGAAGCCCGCGTAGGCGCGGCGCAGGTTCATCGGGCAGCCCTCGCGCAGGGCGCCGAAGCCCGAATGCATCTCCGCCGCGATCGCCCGCGCGAGACCGCGGGCCGACAGGTCGCCCGGCCAGAACGGCCGGTCGGGAAAGCGTTCGGCGAGGGTCTCGGTGATCGCGAGCGAATCCCAGACGACGATCGGCGCCCGCCCCCCCTCGATGCGGAGCGCCGGCACCGTGCGCGCCGGCGCGAAGTCGGCGAGGCTGGCGAGAAACCCGGCGTCGTAGCTCCGCGCGAAGACGATCCCGACGGGGATGTCGAACTTCGCGAACAGGAGCCAGCCGCGCAGCGACCAGCTCGACGTGGCCCGATCGGTGATCGCGAGCGTGTAGGTCATCCTCCCCCTCCTACTTTGGTCGCAGGCGTCCTGGCGCCTTCGCCGCCACCATAGCGTCCCTTTGCCTTGCGCGCGAAGGGCTTGCCGGGCCGCCATCCGCCCGGCGAGTGCCGCGGCATCGGCGGAAGCCCGCGGCCCGCGGGTTTTTCCGGAACCGCGGAGTGATCCAAAGGTTAAGGCGTCGCGTAACCCGGTTAATGGCTTCCGGCGGAGCGACGCACGCCGGGGCTGCGCGAGTGCCGTCTGCCGCGAGGAGGACGATAGGATGGTTTTCGAGGATACCGGGACACGGGCCGTCACCAAGGTGGCGATGGGCGCGGAAATGCTCGACGCCGAGACCGAGCTCGAGCTCGCACGGGCGTGGCGGAACGAGGGCGACGAGAAGGCCCTCCACCGTCTCGTCAACGCCTACATGCGCCTCGCGATCTCGATGGCGTCGCGCTACCGGCGCTACGGGGCGCCGATGCCCGATCTCATCCAGGAGGCCGGCGTCGGGCTGATGAAGGCCGCCGAGAAGTTCGACCCCGACCGCGGCGTGCGCTTCTCGACCTATGCCGTCTGGTGGATCAAGGCCTCGATCCAGGACTACGTCATGCGCAACTGGTCGATGGTGCGCACCGGCTCGACCTCGTCGCAGAAGGCGCTGTTCTTCAACCTCCGCCGGGTCCGCGCCCGGCTGGAGCGCGAGGCGGGTGCCAACGGCGAGGTGCTCGACGGCCATCGCCTCCGCGAGATGATCGCGACCGAGGTCGGCGTGCCGCTGCGCGACGTCGAGATGATGGACGCCCGCCTCGCCGGCGCCGACTTCTCGCTCAACGCCCAGCAGGCCGGCGAGGAGGGCCGCGAGTGGCTCGAGACCCTCGAGGACGAGGCGCCGCAGGCGGCCGAGACCGTCACCCGCGACGCCGACCTCGCCCGGGTCCGCGGCTGGCTCGCCGACGCCCTCGCCTCGCTCAACGCCCGCGAGCGGATGATCATCGTCGAGCGCAAGCTCCGCGACGAGCCGCGCACCCTCGAGAGCCTCGGGCAGGAGCTCGGCCTCTCCAAGGAGCGCATCCGCCAGCTCGAGGCCCAGGCGCTCGGCAAGCT